>CBJLQC010000183.1:0-5774 GCA_966424955.1 uncultured bacterium
CGCGGCTTGCGCGGCGTCAGCTCGACGTTGCTCCCGACGGTCGCGAAGAGATCCTCCACGAGACAGAGATCCGACGGCGCTCCATAGATCACCCGGATCGTCCCCGGATCGTCGAAGCTCCCGCCGCCGACGTCGGAGCTGGACGTGCTGCGTGCCGAGGTAGCGCTCGCGAATCTGCGCCCGCAGCTGGTTTCCGGACGGAATGCCGCGGAAATCGCGACGCTGGATCTCAAGCGGCTGGTGAACCTGCCGGCCGCGCAGCCGGTGAAGCTGACGACCGGCCTGGAGATTCCTGCGGCCGAAGCGCTGGCAGCCACGCCCGACTCGCTGCGTGATGTGAGCGATCGGGCGGCGATCGCCGCTGCGGAGCGCACGGTGCGCATGCGCGAGCTGGGCGTGCGCATCGCGCGCGGCGCCTTCTTCCCCGACATCTCGGTAAGCCTGAACTACGGCAAGCTCGGTTATCCAACGGATCCCTTCAGTCTGGGCGGGCTGGACTGGCGTACCGACTGGGCCGCCACGCTGGGCGTGCGCGTGCCGATCTTCGATGGGCTGCGCCGCAATGCGCAGCTCGACCAGGCGCAGGTGCAGCTGAACAACTCGCGATTGCAGCTGGCGCAGCTGCGGGAAGGCGTGCAGCTGCAGTATCAGCAGGCGGTCGGCGAGCGGCGGCGCGCGCAGGAGGAGATTGCCGCGCGGCAGCAAACGGTGACGCAGGCGCAGCGCGTCTACGACTTGACGGTCCTGCGTTATGATCGCGGGCTGGCCACCCAGCTGGAGGTTTCCGACGCGCGCCTCGCGCTGTTGCAGGCGCGCACGAACCTGGCGCAGGCCCTTTCCGATTTCTACGTCGCGGAAGCGACGGTGAACCGCGCGCTGGGCGGCAGCGCGCCGACAACAGGTGCAAGATAAATGAAACGTTCAGTGATATTCGCCGGCGCTTTTCTGCTGGCGGCGTGTGGCGGTGGTGGCAATGCCGAGAACGCGGCGCAGGAAGAGCCGCCACTCATGCTGTCCGACCAGGACGTGGCAGCGGCCCAGACCTCGACGGTGGCGGGCGGCGCGGTACTGACCGGCTCCCTGCAGCCGGCATGGATCGTCACGATCAGCGCGCAGGTGCCCGGCACGATACAGCGACTGGCCGCGGACCGCGGCGTGGCCGTCCGCGAAGGGCAGGTGCTGGCGATCATCCAGGCGGAAGGCATTCGGGGCGCGGCGGAAGGTGCGCGCGCCGGAGTCGCCGCCGCGGAAGCCAACCTGGCCGTGGCGAGGCAGCGGATGGAATCCGCGGAAACGCTGCGCAAGGCGGGCGCGATGTCGGAAATCGATTACAAGGCCGCGGCCGCCGGGTACGAAGCGGCACGTGCCCAGGTGGCCGCCGCGCGCGCGCAAGCCGCGGGTGCCATCGAACAGGCGGTCAACGCTACGGTGCGCGCACCGATGCCGGGCGTGATCAACACACGCAGCGTCGAAGTTGGCGAGAACGTGAATCCGGGCCAGGAGCTTTTCACACTGGTGCGCTCGGATGAGCTGGAGCTGGCGGGCCAGGTTCCGCTCGAGGCCGCGGCCGGCATTCGGCCCGGCCAGACGGTCGTGTTCACCATACCCGCGTTTCCGAATCGCGAATTCCGGGGCACCGTCTCACGCATCGAGCCGATGGCCAATCCGCAGACGCGCCAGGTCGGTGTTTATCTGCGTATGAAAAATCCCGGCGGCATCGTCGGCGGGCAGTTCGCGACGGGCCGCATCATCAGCGAAACGACGCAGCAGGCGACCGTCATCCCGCAGGCGGCCGTGCGCGGCAGCGGCAACGACACGCATGTCCTGTCCATCCAGGGAGGCGTGGTGACGAAGAAGCCGATCAAGGTCGGTTCGGCGGATCCGTCCACCGGCATGATCGCGGTGACGGAAGGCTTGCAGCCGGGTGAGATCGTCATCATCGCGGCCGCGCCGATCGAGGAAGGCACGCGCGTGCAGGTCGGGAGCACGGCCTCCGCGCCGCAGCCAGCTGCGAATGCCGCACCAGGGAAGGAGTAGCACAGTGGCTAACAATGGTGGTGGCGGCGGCCTGAGCGGTGTCGCGATCAGCCGGCCGGTTTTCACAACGATGATGATGGCGCTGCTGGTGGTGCTCGGCATCTTCAGCTTTCGCCGGTTGCCGATCGACCAGTATCCCAACGTCGACATCCCGTTCGTGACGGTCCAGACGATCTACCCGGGCGCGAGCGCGGAAGTCATCGAGCGTGAAGTCACGCGTCGCATGGAGGAAGCTTTCAACCCGGTCGAAGGTGTCGATCGCATCTTTTCGATCACGCTGGAAGGCGTGTCGCAAGTCATGATCGAGTTCGATCTCGACCGCGACGTCGACCAGGCAGCGCAGGACATCCGCACGAAGATCGATGGCATTCGGCGCGACTTGCCGGAGGACATCGAGCCGCCCCTGGTCGCCAAGTTCGATCCGGCCGCAGAGCCCATCATCTCGGTCGCGTTCTCGTCCAACACGGTGGCCATACCGGAGCTCACCACCTACGTCGATGATGTGGTGCGCCGCCGCCTCGAATCGGTGCAGGGTGTCGGTGAAGCGCGCCTGTCGGGCGGACTGGAGCGCGAGGTGCGCGTGTTTCTGCAGCCCGACCGGATGCAGGCCGTCGGCGTCACCGTACCGGACATCATGGGCGCGCTGGCCAGCCAGAACCTGGAAGTGCCGGCCGGCCGGCTGGAGCGGGGGGCGCGCGAGCAGCTGGTCCGCGTGACCGGCCGCATCACGGAAGCCCGCGAGTTCGGCGATGTGTTCATTGCCACGCGCGATGGCCGCGCCATCCGCCTGCGCGACGTGGCCCGCGTCGAAGAGGGCACCGAAGAAGAGCGCTCGCTGGCCATGGTCGATGGCCGGCGCGCGGTCGCGCTGGATCTGCTCAAGGTGTCGGGCGCCAACACCGTCGCGGTGGCCGAGGGCGTAAAGGAGGAGCTGCACCGGCTCGAGGCCGAGTTGCCGCGCGGCATTGAAGTGCAGGTCGTCCGCGACAACTCGGTGATGATCGAACATTCCGTGGCCGATGTCATCAAGGAGCTGATCATCGGCGCCATCCTCACCGTCATCGTGGTGATGCTTTTCCTCAACGACTGGAAGGCAACCGCCATCACTTCGCTGGCGCTGCCGGTGTCGGTGATTTCCGCGTTCATCCTGCTCAATGCGCTCGGCTTCTCCATCAACGTCATCACCCTGATGGGGCTGTCGCTGTCGATCGGCATCCTGATCGACGACGCGATCGTGGTCATCGAGAACATCGTGCGTCATCGCGAGCTGGGCGAGGACCACTTCACCGCGGCGCGCAACGGGACGCGCGAAATCGTGCTGGCCGTGATGGCGACGACGTTTTCCATCGTCGCCGTGTTCGTGCCGGTCGCATTCATGGGCGGCATCATCGGCCGCTTCTTCTACCAGTTCGGCCTGACCGTGGCGTGGGCAGTGCTCGTTTCGCTCTTCGTATCGTTCACCCTCACACCCATGCTGGCGGCCTGGTGGGGCGTGGAGCCGCACCAGGGCATCGGTTGGGCGCCTCTCACGCGCCTGATCGGCCGCTTCAACACGTGGTTCGACCAGCAGGCGCAGAAGTACCGCGGCATCATCGGCTGGGCGCTCGGTCACCGTAAGTCGACGCTGGGCATTGCCGCGGCCGCTTTCGTGGGTGCCTTCCTGCTCTTCCCGTTCATTGGCGGAGGGTTCATGCCCGACTCCGATGAATCCGAGTTCGCGGTCACGTTCGAAACGCCGGAGGGCTCGAGCCTGGCCTACACGCGCGCGAAAGCCGATCAGATCCAACGCGAGCTGAACCAGATCACCGGCGTGGACTACGCCTATACCACGGTCGGCGCGGGCGCGACCGGCACCGTCAACAACGGCAGCGTCTATGTGAAGCTGACTTCGCCCGGCGAGCGCGATCGCTCGCAGCAGGAGCTCATGGTCGTAGCGCGCGAGCGGCTGTCGCGTACGTTCGGCGCGCGCATCTCCGTGCTGCCCTCGGGCGGCTTCGGCGGACCGCAGGCACCGCTGCAGATCGAGGTCCGCGGCCCCGACATGAACGAGCTGCAGCGTATCTCCGGATTGGTCATGAAGGAGATGGGCACGATCGACGGCGTCGTCGACATCAACTCGTCACTCGGCGAGCCGCGTCCCGAGCTGCGTCTCGACATCAACCGCGACCTCGCCAATGAGATCGGTCTGGACGTCGGCCAGGTCGCCGCCACGGTGCGGCCGTTCATGGCCGGCCAGACGGCCACGCGCTGGGAAGACCCGTCCGGCGAAGAGCGCGAAGTCGTGGTACAGGTGGAGCCGTCGCAGCGGCAGTCGCCGGAAGACCTGGCCAAGCTGCCGATCGGTACCGGCACGCGTGATGATTTCGGCGCCGCGCTCACCGTGCCGCTCGGTGAAGTCGCCAACATACAGCGTGGCACGGCGCCGTCGCAGATCGACCGCCAGAGCCTCGAGCGTCTGGCCACGGTCAGTGCGGCCGTGACACCCGATCTGTCGGTGGCGGAAGCTTCATCGGCGATTCAGGACAAGCTGGACGCGCTCGAACCGCAGCTGCCGGCTGGTTACAGCTTCCGCATGGGTGGTGAAACGGAAGCACTGCAGGAAACCATGGGCTACGTCGTGGAGACGCTGCTGCTCGCCATCATCCTGATCTTCCTGATCCTGGCGTCGCAGTTCGAGTCGTTCACGCAGCCGTTCGCCATCATGATGACCCTGCCGCTCTCGCTGATCGGCGTGCTGCTCGCGCTGCTGCTGACCAACGACACGCTGAACATGATGTCGATGATCGGACTCATCATGCTCATGGGCCTGGTCACCAAGAACGCCATCCTGCTCGTGGACAACGCCAACGAACGGCGGCTCAGGGGCGTCGATCGCCGCACCGCGCTCATTGAAGCGGGCGCCGTCCGGTTGCGGCCGATCATGATGACGACCGCCGCCATGATCTTCGGCATGTTGCCGATCGCCCTCGCGCTGGGCGAAGGCGGCGGCTTCCGCGCCCCCATGGCGCGCGCGGTGATCGGCGGCCTGATCACGTCCACGATGCTCACGCTGATCGTGGTGCCGGTCGTCTACACGATCATGGATGACATGGCGAACTGGTTCAAACATCGGCTCATGTCCGAGGAAGCCGAGCAGCGCCTGCACGACGAGCAGCATGCCAGCGGCCTCGAGCGGCACGCGGCTGTCTAACGGGCGTACGGCATACGGGGTAAACCGGGACTATTAATGCGGGACTATAAAATCGGTACTATAGAATCGTTACTATAGAGGCGTACAATTCGTAGAGGCGTAACTTCGGAGCGCTGATCCTGGCGAAACGGGGTTGCGCCGTTACGCATTGAACGCCTCAATAGTAACGGTTCTCCAGTACCGAAGTTACAGTCCCGACGTTATAGTCCCGACTTTACGCTGTTTGCCGTTGGACACCCAAACATCAACCACGAAAGCCGCTCCGCCATGCGTCGATTCCTGGTGCTGCTTGTCCTGCTCGCAACCGCATGCGCATCCGCGCCGCGCGCGGTGACGACCACCCGCTACGATCTCCTGATCCTGAACGGCCGCATTCTGGATGGCACCGGCTCGCCGTGGTACCGCGGCGACATCGCGATTCGCGGCGATCGCATCGCCTCGGTCGGACTGCTGGGCGGCGCGCACGCGCGTGATACCATCGATGCCGCGGGCCTGGTCGTTTCGCCGGGATGGATGGGAGGGGAGTCATTTGGCAGCCCCGTTTCCC
>CBJLQC010000184.1:0-5770 GCA_966424955.1 uncultured bacterium
CACGTCTTCACCGTCTTCGAGGCCACGGCCGCGCGGCAGCCGGCGCCCGAGCACTACCTTTTCGTCATGGTCATGCAAGGCGCGCACAAAACGAAATTCGGCAGCCGGACGGCTGCGCGGGTCGAGTGTCCAGCCGGTGAAGGCGCGCGCGATTTCGCCGACGTCGCCTTCCGTGTAGCCGCCGTCCACGCCCAGCGTGTGCAGCTCGAGGAGCTCGCGCGCATAGTTTTCATTGATGCCGCGCCGCGCATTGCTCATGGCATTGTCGAGATACAGCAGCATGGCCGGGTGCCGCGCGGTCGCGCGCAACAGGTCGTGGAACCTGCCGAAGACATGCGGGCGTATCGCGTTGCGCTCGTAATCGGCTACCAGGTAGCGCACGGCGCCGTCGCCGAAGAAGACATTGAAGTGATTGAACCAGAAGTCGGTCATGACTTCCTCGAGCTGGCGCTCGGAATAGACGGCGCGCGTGAGCTTGGCGCCGACGAGCTCGCCCAGTAGCTGCTGCGGGCGTTTCGGCCCCTTCCCTTGCGGTGCGTATGTGCGAGCCAGGTCACCCGGGCCCAGGCGAAGCGCCTGGTAGGGTTCGAGCCGGCGCTCGAGCGCCGCATCGTCAATACGGGCCGGTGCGAGCTGTTCTTCCAGCCACGTGGCAATGCCGAGCGAGCGCATGCGCGCCAGGTCCGACGGCCGGGCGCCATACGTCGCGCGGCTCAGCAAATGCGCCTCACGCGTGAGCTGCCCATCCGCATCGCGCGCGCCGACGCAGAAGGCGAACGCCGCCACCACTGCCAGCCAGGATCTCATCCGTCTCTGCCCTTTCGATGCAGGGCGCCGGTGTCGAATCCGCCGCCTGGAGTTCCTGACCATACAGCCGGAAGATTCGTTAAAAGCATCCCGTGACCACGGCTTTTCGTCTACGTTCCTCCAGCACTGGTCACTGGCGGGGGCAGGAACCCATGCGCGGACCATACCCGGAAGGCTAGCTTGCGGTAGCTCCAGCATCAGAAAGCATTCATGAAATCAGCCGCAGTTTGCCTGGCCGCCGTCCTGCTCATCAACGGTGCCGATGTCGCCGCTCAATCCACGCCCGCCGGGAACCTGGGCGGCGCGGCCACATTCGGGCAGGCGCTGGGCGTGGCCGGTCCCGATGTGCTGGTGGGCGAGCCCAATATCGAGGACCAGCCCGGCCGGGTGTACGTGTATCGGAAAAAAGGCGCGGCATGGAGCGACGCGGCCGCGCTGAGCGCCGTCGACGGCGCACCCGCCGACGGCTTCGGCAACACCCTGGCCGCGAGCGGTGACCTGCTGCTCGTCGGCGCGCTGCGCGCCAACCAGAATCGGGGCGCCGCCTACATCTTCCGGCGCACCGGCGGCACGTGGCAGCAGGTCGCGCGGCTGGCCGCACGCGACGGCTCGCCGGCCGAGAACTTCGGCGCCGCGCTCGCCATCTCTTCGCAGATCGCCGTGATTGGTGCGCCCGGCCAGAACCTGCAGCAGGGCGCCGTCTACGTCTATCGTCGCAACGGCGACGCGTGGACGCAGGAAGCGCGGCTGGTTAGTCCGAATGCAGCCGACCGGCAATTTTTTGGGCAGGCCGTCGCCATAGCAGGCGATCGCATTATCGTGGGCGAGCCTGGACACGGCAGCCGCGCGGGCGCGGTCCACGTTTTCGCGCGGCAGGACGGCCCATGGAAAGCGGTCGATAAACTGCTCGCGGCGAATGCACAGAACAACGATCAGCTCGGAGCGCCCATCGTCGCGGATGCAGAGGGCATTTACGTCGGTGCGCTGGGCTACGGCAATTCGTCGGGTGCCGTGTACCGCTTCCAGCGTGACGGCACTGGCCGCTTCAAAGAAACCGCGCGCTACACTGCCGAAGCCGGCAAGCCGGGCGATCGATTCGGTGCCGCACTGGCGGCCGCACGTCGTCACCTGTGGGTCGGTGCGCCGCGCGCGAACGGTGGGGGCGGCGCGGCTTACCGGTTCACCCGTGACGCCGTCGTGCCTGTGCAACTGGCCGAGGCCGGGCCGTCGGACTATTTCGGTAACGCGATCGCAGCCGAGGGCGACGTCGCGGTGATTGCGGCGGCGAATGACGATTTCGGTCTCGGCTCCATCACGATCTTCGAGTTGGCGAACGGCAAATGGAGCGCGAGCCAGCCGATCGGCCGCCCCGACCTGCGCATGGCGTCGCATGCGGGTGGGAAGATCGAATGCGTGGCCGGCAAGGCTGGTGAATTCCCGTGCGCCAACATCGACCTGCAGGCGATGATGTCGGTGGCCGATCTGGGTGGCGCGCGCGGCGTGCAGCTGAGCGGCATCTGGGGGTGGACCGACCCGCAGACGGAGCGGGAATACGCGCTGGTCGGACGAGTCGATGGCACCGCTTTCGTCGACGTAACCGATCCCACCCATCCGCGCTATCTCGGCGATCTGCCGCTCACGCCCGGTGCCCATCCCAGCTGGTGGCGCGAGATCAAGACGTACCGCAACTACATGCTGGTCAGTGCCGACGGCGCGGGTGCGCACGGCGTGCAGATCTTCGACCTCACGCAGCTGCGCGGTGTGCAACAGCCCGCGTCTTTCAAGCCGACCGTGACGTATCAGCGGGTGAACAGCGTGCACAACATCGTCGTGAATGAAGAATCGGGCTTTGCGTACGCGGTGGGCAGCAATTCGGGCGGCGAGACCTGCGGCGGCGGATTGCACATGATCGATATGCGCAACCCGCTCGATCCACAATTCGCCGGCTGTTTCGCGGATCCGCAGACCGGCCGCGCCAACACCGGATACACACACGATGCGTTGTGCATCATTTATCGCGGGCCGGACCGCGACTACCAGAATCGGGAGATCTGCCTGGGCGCCAACGAAACCATGCTGAGCATCGCGGATGTCACCGATAAGAGGCAGGCGAAGGTGGTATCGCGCACGGCCTATCCCAAGGTCGGCTACCTGCACCAGGGCTGGCTGACGAAAGACAGCCGCTACTTCTTCATGAACGATGAGCTGGACGAGGTGAGCGGACTGGTTCCCAACACACGGACGCTGATCTGGGACCTGATTGATCTGGACGATCCGCAGATGGTGAAGGAGTTCATGCATCCCACGCAGGCGAGCGACCACAATCTGTACATCAAGGACGATCTCATGTACCAATCGCACTACAAGGCCGGCGTGCGACTGGTGGATGTGAGCAATCCGCTCGAGCCGAAAGAGGTCGGTTATTTCGATACCGCGCCGACCGCCCCGGACAAACCGGGGTTCGACGGCTCGTGGGGCAATTACCCCTACTTCAAGAGCGGCACCTGGATCGCGAGCAGCGTTAATGAAGGCCTTTTCGTATTGAAGAAGAAGGACAACAAACCCGTCCTGTAATTGCGGAGACCCCCCATGAGAGTACGTCCCCTTGTGCTAGCCCTTTGCCTGCTCGCCGCCGTAGCCGACGCGCAGGCACAGCTCTCCAAGCCGCGCGCCGGCTTCGGTCGCGCGGTAGCCTTTGCCGGCGATGAGCTGCTGGTCGGCGAATCGCAGAACGAGGCCGCTTCCGGTTTCGTTTACGTCTATGCCAAACGCGGCAACACGTGGGAAGAGCGTGCCGCTCTGAAGGCGAATGACGCGCGCGCGGGTGATGGCTTCGGCGCCAGCATAGCGCGTGACGGCCAGCGGATGCTGGTCGGCGCGCGCGGCGCGGCCTACCTCTTCGAGCGAGGTGCCAGCGGCTGGCAACAGGTGGCGAAGCTCGCGCCCACGGAAAGCACGCCTGCCGACAATTTCGGCAGCGCCCTCGCCCTGTCCGGCGATCTCGCGGTGGTCGGCGCACCCGGACAAAACAATCGGACGGGCGCCGCATACGTGTTCCGGCGCACCAGCAGCGGCTGGACCCAGGAGGCCACACTCGCAGCGCCGGAGGCGAAGGAGCAGATGCAATTCGGCGCCGCCATCGCCATCCGGAACGGCGATGTGCTGGTCGGCGAGCAGAACCAGAACGAGCGTACGGGCGGCGTGCACGTGTTTCGCAAGGAAGGCGCTGCATGGAAGCGCCACGTCTTGCTGCTTCCCGCCAACGCCCAGAAGGGCGATCGCTTCGGAGCCGGCATAACCGTAGCTGCCGACCGCGTGTACCTATCGGCGCCGGGCTTCCTCAACAATTCCGGCGCGGTGTTCAGCTTCGAACGGCAGCCGGACGGCAACTATCGCGAGGTCCAGCGCATCCTCGCGTTCGACGGCCGGCCCGGCGATCAGTTCGGCGCCGCCGTCGGCATGGGTGGCGAAGACTTGTGGATCGGTGCGCCCGGCGCGCAACAGTTCCGCGGACGCGTCTATCATTTGTTCGGGCGGACACCCGAGCAGTGGAGCGCTGTGCACCCGATGGCCATGGAAGATGCCGCGCAAGGCGACGGCTTCGGCGCTGTAGCTGCCGCGCAGGGCACGCTGGCCGCTGTGGCCGCGCCCAACGATGACGTGCTGCTGGGCTCGGTCACCGTGTACGAATTCACGAGCGAGCGCAGGTGGCAGTCGGTCACGCTGAGACGGCCCGCGGCGGCCATCGCATCGCAGACCGGTGGCAAGCGCGACTGCGTGAACAACCATTCCGGCGATTTCCCATGCAGTGATGTCGAGCTGCTCTCCTACGTCTCGGCCGACGACCTGGGTGCGGCGCGCGGCATGATGGTCAACGACCTCTGGGGGTGGACCGATCCAGAGACCGGCAAGGAGTGGGCGCTGGTCGGCCGCATGGATGGCACGTCGTTCGTCGACATTAGCAACCCGGAAAAGCCCATCGTGGTGGGCAACCTGCCGCTCACCAAAGGCGCCAACCCGAACCTGTGGCGCGACATCAAGGTCTATAAGGATCACGCCTTCATCGTCGCGGATGGCGCGGGGCAGCACGGCATGCAGGTGTTCGATCTCACGCGCCTGCGCAAAGTGACGAAAGTCCCGGCTGTCTTCGAGCCGGACACCACGTATCGCGGCATCCACAGCTCGCACAACATCGTGATCAACGAGCAAAGCGGTTATGCCTACGCCGTCGGCGTGAGCGGCGGCGGCAACACGTGTGGTGGTGGCCTGCACATGATCGACATTCGCAATCCGAAAAAGCCGCAGTTCGCCGGCTGCTTCTCCGACCCGCAGACCGGCCGGGCCAACACCGGGTACTCGCATGACGCGCAGTGCATTACGTACCACGGCCCGGATCAGCAGTATCGTGGCCGCGAGATCTGCTTCGGCTCGAACGAAACGATGCTGAGCATCGCGGATGTCACCGACAAGAAGAATCCCAAGGCCGTCGCGCGCTCCAGCTACCCGGACGTCGGGTACTCCCACCAGGGCTGGATCAGCGACGACCATCGCTATTTCTATATGGATGATGAGCTGGATGAGGTTTCCGGGACCACGCCCAAAACGCGGACGATCATCTGGGACCTCACCGATCTGGACGATCCGCAGGTGGCCGAGATGTTCCTGTCGCCGACCGCCGCGTCCGACCATAACCTTTACATCAAGGGCGACACGATGTACCAGTCGCACTACAAGGCTGGGCTGCGCATCGTCGACATCAGCAACCGCACCAAGCCGGTGGAGATCGGGTCGTTCGACACCGTGCCGTACGGCGACAACACGCCCGGGTTCGGCGGCTCCTGGCCGACTGCGCCCTGCGTCTGGGCGAGGGATCCATCGACGAGGCGATTGCGAATTATCAGGCGTCGCTGACGAAGGACACGCCGACCGCGGAAAAGCTCGATGTGCTGGCACGGCTGATTCG
>CBJLQC010000185.1:0-5750 GCA_966424955.1 uncultured bacterium
GAGCGCGGCCAGCTCCTCATCGAATAGACCGTAAAACCGACCTGCCGGCAGCAGCGCCTCATACACGGGCTGGGCAGGTGCATCAGCGCGCGCGAAATGCACCGCCTCGAGGGACGCCGGCCCGCAGGTCCCGGTCCCATACGCGCTTGCGCCGCTCGGCCAGGCCAGCCAGTCGACACCGTCGCATGCAAAGCGGCGGGCCAGCTGGGGCGGTGCGCCCTCCGCGGGTGCGGCCGGAGCCGCGCCATTACCGGTGCTCATGAGTCGTAAACTACGCTGCTGCGCCAACGTACACGAGGGTGGGAGGTCCGGATTTTGCCCGCATGATACGGCAGCAGGTAAATGCAACTCGCAGGTGGAAGTAGATGCACGCTATCCCGATGGCAGTAAGGGGTTCGGTGAACAAGGTCCTGATCGTCGAAGATCACCGCGACAGCCGCGAGGCGCTGAAGGCGCTTTTCGAGGCTTTTGGCTATCAAGTCATTGAAGCCACGAACGGTCGTGAAGGCGTGCAGACGGCGTTGGCCGAGCGGCCGGGCATTATCCTGATGGACATCATGATGCCCGAAATGGATGGCTTCGATGCCACGCGGAGGATCCGCGCCATGCCCGAACTGGCGCGCACACCGATTATCGCGGTAACCGCGATGGAAGGTGCGCGCGAACTGGCGTTGCAGGCAGGCATGAGCGATTATGTGCGGAAGCCCGTCGACATTCGCGGACTTCTGAACAAGGTGAGCTTGTTGCTCCAACCTACACCTGCGTGATCGATTCCGACTTTCAAGCAGAACCGAGCTCACAACCCGCAGACTTTCCCTGGCCGCCGCGTGCCGAGACCTCACCGGTCGAGGCACTTGCAGCGACATGGCAGCAGTCCGTTTTTCATCCAGCCGGTTTCTTCCGTCGCATGCCGCGCTCGTCCCATTTCGGATGGGTGCTCCTCTACTATCTGATTGTCGGAGTTTTCGTTGCCGGCATCTCGCTGTTCTGGGAGATGGTGCTCGGCCCATCGCTGATCGAGCGGTGGCTGCCCGCCGACCCGGACGCAGCTGCCAATCCGGTCGTCGATTTCCTGCTCTCGCCGATCTGGCTGCTGGTCGCGCTGTTCGCGGCCGCCGGCATCGTGCACCTCTTCCTGTTGCTGGTGCGCGGCGCGCGGCACGGTTTCGGCCCGACGCTGCGGGTTTTCTCCTTCAGTGCCGGGCCCCAGCTCTTCTGCGTGGTGCCTTACGTCGGTGCCGCGGTTGGCGGCATCTGGTCTCTGGTCATCACCATCATCGGGTTGCGGGAGACGCACGAGACCACCACGGGTAAGGCCGTGGCGGCCATTCTGATTCCGCTCCTGCTACTCATGGGCCTGGTCGTGCTGGTGATCATGGCCGCCGCGCTGCTGGGCCTGAGCGGGCTCGCGGTGTAAGGTATGGCCAGCCTCGACGTGGCCATCGTCGGCGCCGGTCCCGCCGGTCTCTACCTCGCTCTGCTGCTGAAACAGCATCACCCGCAACACCAGATCACCGTTTACGAGCGCAATCGTCCCGATGACACGTTCGGCTGGGGCGTCGTCTTTTCGGATGCGACGCTGGAGAACCTGGCGCAGGCGGACGCCGCAACCTACCAAGCCATCACCGACAATTTCGCGCACTGGGATGACATCGACATCCATTTCCGGGACCGGACGATCACGTCGAGCGGCCACGGGTTCAGCGGCATCGCGCGCAAGCAGCTGCTGCGGATCCTGCAGCAGCGGGCACGCGCGCTGGGCGTGCAGCTGGTCTTCGAGCGGGAGATCGGGGATGCGGCCATCTCCGAGCTGGCGCGCGCGCATGATCTGGTGGTGGGTGCGGATGGCGTGAACAGCCGGGTGCGCCGTCGCTACCAGGAGCATTTCCGTCCCGATCTCGATGTGCGCAGCGCCCGCTACATCTGGCTGGGCACGCCGCTGCAGCTAGGCGCCTTTACCTTCATCATCGTGCAGGATGAGCGTGGGGTATTCCAGGTGCACGCGTACCGATTCGACCGCGACCTGTCCACGTTCATCGTGGAATGCGACGAGTGCTCGTGGCGCAATGCCGGGTTCGATCGCATGAACGTGGATGAGACGGTCGCGGCCTGCGAACGCATGTTCGGACCCTGGCTGGCGGGCCAGCCGCTGCTGCACAACGCGGCGCACCAGCACGCGCAGCCGTGGCAGCGTTTCACGCGCGTCCGCAATGAGCAGTGGCATCATGACAACATCGTGCTCATCGGCGATGCCGCACATACGGCGCACTTCTCGATCGGCTCCGGCACCAAGCTGGCCATGGAGGATGCGATCACGCTGGCACGATCGCTGGACAACCCCGACATCGGAGCGGCGCTGCAAGCGTATCAGGATGAGCGCATGACCGAAGCGCTCAAGCTGCAGAACGCCGCGCGCAACTCCATGGAATGGTTCGAGAATGTGCGCCGCTACGTCCATCTCGAGCCGGAGCAGTTCGCATACAGCCTGCTCACGCGCAGCCAGCGCGTGTCGCACGAGAACCTGCGGCTGCGCGACCGCCACTACCTGGAGGGCGTGGAGCGCTGGTTCGCTTCGCGCGCTGCGCGTGCTGAGGTCGCCGAGTTTGACCGAGCGGACGCTGAGGCTACACCGCCGCCGGCATTCACACCGTTCCAGCTACGCGGGATGCGATTGCACAACCGCATCGTCGTTTCGCCCATGGACATGTATTCCGCGACGGACGGCGTGCCCAACGATTTCCATCTCGTGCATCTCGGCGCGCGCGCGCTGGGCGGCGCGGCGCTGGTTTTCACGGAAATGACGTGCGTGACGGCGCAGGGGCGTATCTCGCCGGCGGACACGGGGCTGTACACGGAGGAGCAGATGCAGAGCTGGCGTCGCATCGTGCAGTTCGTGCACGAGTGGTCGCCTGCAAAGATCTGCCTGCAGCTCGGCCATTCGGGGCGCAAGGGCTCGACGAAGCGCATGTGGGAGGGGATGGACGAACCGCTCGACGCCGGCAACTGGGAGGTGATCGGGCCTTCTGCCCTGCCCTATGCGCCGGCGGGCCAGGTACCACGCGCCATGACGCAACGCGACCTGGACGAGGTGCGGGCTGCTTTCGTCCGCGCGACCGAGCTGGGCATCGAAGCGGACTTCGACATGATCGAGCTGCATTGCGCGCACGGTTACCTGCTGTCCAGCTTCATCACGCCGCTCTCCAATCAGCGGGAGGACGAATACGGCGGCGCATTGGAGAACCGCTTGCGTTACCCGCTCGAAGTCTTCCAGGCGATGCGCGCCGTCTGGCCGGCCGACCGGCCGATGTCGGTCCGCATTTCCGCGACCGACTGGGTCGAGGATGGCATCGGTGGCGCGGATGCGGTGCGGATTGCGCGGGCCTTCATGGCAGCGGGCGCCGACATCATCCACGTATCGACGGGCCAGACATCGGCCGAATCGCGGCCTGTTTATGGGCGCATGTTCCAGACGCCGTTCAGCGACTGGATCCGCAATGAAGCGCGCGTGCCGACCATTGCGGTCGGCAACATCACCGAGCTGGACCAGATCAACGCCATCATAGCCGCGGGCCGCGCCGACCTGGTCTCCCTCGGCCGGCCACACCTTGCCGACGCGCAGTGGACGCAGCGCGCGGCCGCGCAGATCGGCTGGCGTGACCAGTGGTGGCCGCCACAGTACTATACCGGCCAGCAGCAGCTCGAACGGCTGATGGACCGAAGGGGGGCTGCCCCCACTCTTTCGTAACGGCCGCAATTGCTATCAATGACCGACACCTTTCTCGCAGGACGACACGCCATCGTCACCGGCGGCAACCGCGGCCTGGGCGCCGTGATCGCATGGCGGCTGGCCGAAGCGGGCGCCGCCCTGACGCTGATGGGCCGCGACGCGCTCAAGCTGGTTGATACCGGCACCGCGATCGCGAATGAATGCGGCGTCGACGTCATGACCATCGAATGCGACGTGACCGACGAAGCGTCGGTGGCCAGTGCCTTCTCGAAAGCGGGTGACGCCTACATCCTGGTCAACAACGCCGGGCAGGCGCGCGGGGCGGAGCTGAAGGACACCACGCGCCGGCTGTGGGACAACATGATCGCGGTCAACCTGACCGGCACGTTCCTCTGCACGCAGCAGGTGCTGCCGCGCATGCTGGGCAATGGTGAAGGCAGGATCATCAACATTGCATCCACGGCCGGGCTGAAAGGCTACACGCGTTTGACGGCATACGCGGCGGCCAAGCACGGCGTAGTCGGCTTCACGCGCGCGCTGGCCGCCGAGACGGCCCGCAGCGGGGTCACCGTCAACGCGATCTGCCCGGCCTACACGGAAGGCGAGATGAGCGAGCGCGCCATCGCGCAGATCGCGCAGCACCGGCGCATCGAGCCGGAGGACGCGCGCCGCAAGCTGGAGCGCATCATCCCGATCGGTCGCCTGATCAAGCCGCAGGAGGTCGCGCAGGCGGTACTGTGGCTGTGCGCTGCCGAATCAGCGGCCATAACCGGGCAGGCGATCGCGGTCGCCGGCGGCGAGGTTTAATGACGACGAGAGTGTTGGGAGCGCAATTCGCTCCCCGAAGCTTCGGCTGGCAGGTGGCCGGGAAGGTGGCCACCGTTACGCTGTCCCGACCGGAACGAAAGAATCCGCTGACGTTCGAATCGTACGCGGAGCTGCGTGACACCTTCCGCCAGCTGAGCTTCGCCACCGACGTGAAGATCGTGGTCCTCACGGGCGCGGGCGAGAACTTCTGCTCGGGCGGCGATGTGCACGACATCATCGGGCCGCTGGTCGAGATGCGCGCCGGCGGGCGCATGGATGAGCTGCTGGCTTTCACGCGCATGACCGGCGACCTGGTCAAAGCGATGCGCGGCTGCCCGCAGCCCATCATTGCCGCGATCGATGGCGCGTGCGTCGGCGCAGGTGCCATCCTGGCGATGGCCAGCGACCTGCGCATTGGCACGGCGCGCAGCAAAGTGGCCTTCCTGTTCACGCGCGTCGGCCTTTCCGGTGCGGACATGGGCGCCTGCGCGCTATTGCCGCGCATCATCGGACAGGGTCGCGCCAGCGAGTTGCTGTACACCGGTCGCCCGATGGATGGCGCGGAAGCGGAGCGCTGGGGCTTTTACAACGAGCTGGCGGCACCGGAAGCGCTGCTGGCGCGGGCACAACAGCGGGCGCAAGCGCTGGCGGACGGACCCACCTTCGCGCACAGCATGACGAAGCAAGCGCTGCACCAGGAATGGAGCATGAGCGTGGATGCGGCGATCGAAGCGGAAGCACAGGCGCAAGCCATCTGCATGCAGACGGAAGACTTCGTGCGTGCCTACCATGCCTTCGTAGCCCGCGAGAAGCCTCGCTTCGAAGGCAACTGATGGCCGACACGAGTTTTCTGCGCTGGCCTTTTTTCGACGACGCGCATCGTGTCCTGCACCGCGATCTGGCGCAGGCCCGGCTGCCCGGGCTCGACGGCGAGCCGCAGGATGTCGCTGCCGAATCGCGCCGGCTCGCGGGCATGCTCGGCGCGGGCGGGTGGTTGCGTCATGTCGTGCCGGCGGAATATGGCGGCGTGCACGAGCGTTTCGATGTGCGCAGCCTGTGCCTGATCCGCGAGCACCTCGCCTACCATAGCGGGCTGGCCGATTTCGTTTTCGCCATGCAGGGCCTGGGGACGGGCGCGATCACGCTGTTCGGCAGCGACGAGCTGAAGCGCACGTACCTGCCGCGGGTGGGGCGCGGCGAGAGCATGGCGGCGTTC
>CBJLQC010000186.1:0-5736 GCA_966424955.1 uncultured bacterium
TACACCCCGAGATTCGCACGCCCGTGCCTACACACACGAACCTGTTGCCCGCGCCGTTGCCGCGCGGCGAGGAAGCGGCCGCGCCGACACCTGAGCTGGAATTCATCTTCCGCACACTCATCCAGTTGCGCATGGATGTCGATGACATCCGGCGGCAGTTCGAGGATTACCGACAGCAGCATCCCGAGCTGCCTCGTGTGGCGGCTCCCATGTACGCGCCCGTGCCGCTCATGCCGGCCGGTCGCGCCATCGACGTGCCGGTCCTGGAAGCAAACGGCGCCCACGCGGCCAATGCGGATGATGAAAACACGATTGTCTTCCGACCGGGCATAACGATGGCGGAGCTCGAGAAGGAAGCGATTACGGCCGCGCTCAAGCAGGTCGCGGGCAACCGCCGCAAGGCCGCGGAAATGTTGGGGCTCGGTGAGCGCACCCTCTATCGCAAGATCAAGGAGTACGGTATTCCGCTATAGCTTTTGCTTTAGAGCGCGGTAGCGTTATCCAGGCGCTTCTGCTGCGTTTCATCGCAGAGGAGGTCGTTGCCCCACGCGCTTCGGGCTTACGACCCGATTATCGCAGATCCAAACGTCAATGAATTGTAATTAAAAAACGTAGGTGCTGGTTATACCGCGGTGTTCTCGCCAGCCAGATGTGTCGACCTTGCGGCTTTCCTCTGCGATTAGCGCAGCAGAAGTGTGTGGACATGGGTACCGGGCTCGAGAGCAATAGAGCACTACCAATTCCTCGCAGTACCCTCGAATTCAGTTTTTTCCGCGCGCCGTAATCTTGCCTCGCTCGACCTGCAGCTTCGGGATGATGCTTTGCCAGTCGCCGTTCTCGTCCATGCCGTAGCGCACGACCATGGGCAGCTCGAAATTGAAGGGATCGGAGAATGCGTAGACCGCCGTCGCAATCTCCTGCTGGCTCAGGCGTGCTTTGCCCCAGGTCGGCGTCAGCGGCAGAATTGCCGAGGCACGCAGCAGCCGCCCCTGGTGCTCAATCTGCAGATCCTCGGGCTGGAAGGTCACGTCCGGCTCGTAGCTGAAGAACGAGACCAGGAACAACTCGGGGTTATCGCTGTTCGCGCGGGTGCGCGCGTCGGGCAACCGGCTGTCGCGCAGCGAATGCAGACGCGCGTAGGTATCCGGCGCCGCCAGCCGAATCACCGACTCGTTCATGGGTGTGACCTTTACCAGCAGCGCGTCGCTGCGCAGCCCCATGGTGAACTCATCCTGTTTCAGCGTGCCCAGCCCGCTCGGTATTTCCGCCTGGACGGTGTCCTGCCCGGTCGATTGCGCGCGCGTGGGCTGCGGTGTGCTCGCACAGCCGATGCCGATTACTGCCGCCGCCAAAACAATCGTGCGCTTCATTCAATCTCCTCCAGCGCTCCCGAGCCGCCGGCCTGACTGCTGAGGATGGCTTCCAGCGTGTCCAACAGGTCCGTCTTTCCCTCGCCCGTCACTGCCGAGAACTCGATCACCTGATCGGCATCGACGCCCAGCGCCCGCACCACCCCGCGCACCTGCGACCCCCGCGCGCTGCGTGTCAGCTTGTCCACTTTCGTCAGCACGAACAACGCGGGCGTTTCCGTCTCGGTCAGATACCTGATCATAGTGTGGTCGCCCTCGGTCGGGTCGTGCCGTACATCGATCAACTGGACTACACCCCTGAGCTGTGGCGTGTTGCGCAGGTACCACTCCATGAGCTTCTGCCACTGCTGCTTCACGGCCTGCGGCACCTTCGCGTAGCCGTAAGCGGGCAGGTCGACCAGGAAGAACTCGAGCGGCTGCTCCGCTTCCGTAACGGCGGTAACGCGGAAAAAGTTGATTTCGCGCGTCTTGCCAGGCGTCGAGGAAACACGCGCTACCGGGGACCGGGTGCGGTTCAGCACCGTGTTGATCAGGCTTGATTTGCCGACGTTGGAGCGGCCGGAGAATGCGACCTGCGGCAGCTCGCCGGGCGGTTTTTGTTGCGGATTGGCAATCGCGCCGACGAACTCGACCTTTCTGATCAGCATCCGCGTCGATCTGCGATCAGGCTTCCTTCTTCTTCGACTCGGGATGCAGGACCAGCAGCGGCGAGATGCCGTCGGTCACGCATTCGGGCGTGATCACGACTTCGCGCACGTCGTCACGTGACGGAATCTCGAACATGACATCGCGCATGAGCTCTTCGAGGACCGCACGGAGTCCGCGCGCGCCCGTGCCGCGCGCCAACGCTTTGCGCGCGATGGCGCGCACCGCATCGGCGTCGAAGGTGAGGCGGATACCTTCCAGCTCGAACATCTTATCGTATTGCTTGAGCAGCGCGTTCTTCGGCTCCTGGAGAATGCGCACCAGCGCGGTCTCATCCAGCGAGGCCAGCGTCACCATCACCGGCAGGCGGCCCACCAGCTCGGGGATCAGCCCGAAACGGAGCAAATCTTCCGGTTCGACACCGCGGAACGGGTTGTCGCTGCCGATGTGCGGAGTCTTTTCCTCGCTGCCGCCGAAGCCAATACGACGATGACCGGTGCGCGATTCCACGATCTTGTCCAGACCGTCAAAGGCGCCACCGCAAATGAACAGGATGTTCTTGGTGTTGATCTGAATGTATTCCTGCTGCGGGTGCTTGCGCCCGCCTTGCGGCGGTACGGACGCAACCGTGCCTTCCAGGATCTTCAGGAGCGCCTGCTGCACGCCTTCGCCGGATACGTCGCGCGTAATGCTTGGATTCTCCGATTTGCGCGCGATCTTGTCGATTTCGTCGATGTAGACGATGCCGCGCTCGCATTCCGCGATGTTGAAATCGCTGGCCTGCAGCAGCCGCACCAGGATGTTCTCGACGTCTTCGCCCACGTAACCTGCCTCTGTCAGCGTGGTCGCGTCCGCGATCGTGAACGGGACCTGCAGCACGCGCGCCAAGGTCTGCGCGAGTAGCGTCTTGCCTACGCCGGTCGGGCCGAGCAGCAGGATGTTCGACTTCTCGATCTCGACATCGTCGAGAATGCCGTGGTGATTGACCCGCTTGTAATGGTTGTAAACGGCGACGGCGAGGGACTTCTTGGCTTCTTCCTGCCCGATGACGTACTGGTCCAGCACATCCTTGATCTCGCGCGGTACCGGTATCGACGGTACCGCCTCCGCGGCTTCCCGCTCCTCTTCTTCCGCGAGGATCTCGTTGCAAAGCGAGACACACTCGTTGCAGATGTAAACCGAGGGGCCGGAGATAAACTTCTTCACCGACTCCTTCGACTTACCACAGAACGAACAGCGGAGGTGCTTTTCAGAAGCCATCTGGCAAAACCTGGCTAAAGATCTGGGACGGTATCAGCACCGGCGCCAATACCGGCTCGCGGACCGGGGCAGGCAGGGCAGAGCCCGGGCAGGGACAGGTCCCTCCCCCCCGACACCCGCCCTAATCTAACGCTCCCGACCAGATTCTTGTACTTCTTTCGAGACGATTTCACCCCGGTGGGAGACCACACTGTCAATCAGGCCGTACTCCTTGGCCTCCTGGGGGCTCATGAACCGGTCACGGTCCACGTCTTCCGCGATTTTTTCGATCGGCTGGCCCGTGTGCTTCGCCAGGATCTGGTTCAGCCGCTCGCGTGCGTACAGGATCTCGCGCGCCATGATCTCGATATCGGCCGCGGTGCCCTGGCTGCCCCCCGACGGCTGGTGGATCATGATCCGCGAATTGGGCAGCGCGGCCCGCTTCCCTTTCGTGCCGGCCGCCAGCAGGACCGACGCCATCGAAGCAGCCATACCCATGCACATCGTGTTCACCGGCGCGCTCATGTACTGCAGCGTGTCGTAAATGGCGAGTCCGGCATAAACCGACCCGCCCGGTGAGTTGATGTAAAGATAAATATCCTTTTCCGGATCCTCTGCCTGCAAAAACAGGAGCTGCGCGATGATGATGTTGGCTACCGTGTCATCGACCGGCGCGCCCAGGAACACGATGCGGTCCATGAGCAGCCGGCTGAAGATGTCATAGCTGCGTTCACCGCGGCTCGTTCTCTCAATCACATACGGTGGATAGATCGCCATAATCCCGTGAGTACATGTAGTGTGCTGAACCCGATCCCGAGGACGAGGACGAACCCCTTCCCGAGGGGCTTATCCCGAAATCTCGGAAAGAGACTTCAAATAGTCGAAAACCTTCTCCTCGGTAATCTGTTCCTCGATCTCCCCGAGCCGGCCCGACTTCTGGAACTGCGCGCGAACCTCGTGGGCAGGCTTGCCCACGCGCTGTGCAATCTCCTCGACTCGCGCATCGACTTCATTCGGCAGTGCGCGTAGCCCTTCCAGCTCGGCCACCCGGTCCACCACCAGCATGCGACGCAGCGCCTGTTGCGCCCCCGGGTACGCCGCCCGCTTGAACTCTTCAACGCGCGCCGGATCTTCCCCCTTGCGAGGCCGGATCATCTGATCGAGGTACTGATTGACCATGGTGTCGGGCACATCGAAGGGGTTGGCCTCGATGATCTGCGAAATCAGCTCCTGCCGCACGCTGCGTTCCGCCTCCGCGCCCGATTCCTTCTCCAGGTCCTCGCGCACGCGCGCACGCAGCGTCTCGACACTATCGAATGCGCCCAGCTGTTGCGCAAACTCGTCGGTGACCTCGGGATACTCCGGGTGCTTGGCCTCGACGAGCTGCACATGGATACGGTGCGGCTTCAGCGACGATTCGTCCTCGCCTTCCGGCAGATCCACGGTGAAATCGCCTTCTTCACCGGGGGCGAGCGTGCGAATCGCTTCCTCGATCTCGGGACGAACCTGTTCCTGTCCCAGGAATATCTGGTACCGCCGCGTCTGGTTCGCCGATGCGCCTTCCAGCGCGGTGATCTCGACCACCGCCATGTCGCCGGTCACGATTCCCTGGCCGGCATCGATGGGATGCCACGTCGCATGCTCTTCGCGCAGCCGCTGAATCACCTGGTCAACAGCCTCGTCCGTCACGCCGACGGCCGGACGGCGCACCGTGAACCCACCCAGTCGATTGAGCTCGATCTCGGGCCGGACCTCGAAGTGCACATCGAACTTCAAATCCTCGCCCGGCTTGTAATCCACGTTTTCGATGGCTGCCTGCGAGATAGGCTGCAGACCCTCTCGCTGAATCACTTCGCGATACGCCGCACCCATCACCTTTTCGAGCATTTCCTGCTCGACGGCGCCGCCGAATTTCTTCTCCAGCACCTGCGCCGGCACCTTGCCCTTCCGGAAGCCCGGCAGCTTTACCTTCTGAGCCAGCCGCTTGGCCGCGCTGTGCCGCTCCTCCTCCAGCCGGTCGGCTGGCACCGTGATCGTCAGGTGGCGTCCCCAGGAGCCGTGATTGTGCATTTCAACCAGTAAGTCGCTCATCCTCTGCGGCCTCTCTGTTCACTCCGCGAATTCTGCGTCATGCGAAAGGGGGGACTCGAACCCCCACGGAGTTACCCGCCAGATCCTAAGTCTGGTGCGTCTGCCAATTCCGCCACTCTCGCAGTCGAGCCAGCAAATGTAACCGTTTCGGACTACTCGTGACACCCCGCATCTTTGCGGACAATCCATTGCGGCGCAACGACTAATCCAGCGCGGCTGGCGCGCAGCACGGCGCTAAACGTGACGGCGGCTCGGGAAGGGTAATAAGGAGAGGGGCGTTCGCGGGATTTCCAGCCGCGCCTGAGCGCCGGAGAGGGATCAGCGCTCAGAGGACGCGGACGTTGGCAATGTAAACCGGACCGTCGGGCACCTGGAACCTCAGCGAAACCAC
>CBJLQC010000187.1:0-5711 GCA_966424955.1 uncultured bacterium
GCGGCGCGCAGCCGCAGCGTTTCGGCGGCTTTGCCGGTGAGCCAGCCTTGATCGGTGAGCATGGCGCCGGTATGCACGTTCACCCGGATGAACTGTGCGCCGGTCGCGGCGGCTATGCCGAGCGCGGCCGCCGCATCGTTGCGCAGCACGTTCACGCCCAGCGGCAAGTCGACGACACGCTGCACTTCGGTGATGCAGCGCGTAAGCGCGGCAATGGTTGCCGGCGGCACGACATCAGGGTAGAAGGGCGCATCGCCGTAGTTCTCGACGATGATGCCATCTACGCCACCTTCGGCCAGTGCCTGTGCATCGCGCGCCGCGCGCTCGACCACCTGCTGGAGCGAGCCGCCGTAGCGCGGTGCGCCGGGCAGCGGCAGCAGGTGCACCATGCCCACGATGTTCTTGCGCGCAGTCCAGATCGCCGGCCGCCCACTTTGCATGGCCGCCAATATAACCTACGTTGCCGCCATGAGCATTACGGAAACGCTGCCCGCGTTTGCGGCCACGACGCACACGCTCGACAATGGTTTGACGGTGGTAGTGCGCGAGGATCACAGCGCGGACGTCGTCGCGATAGTCACGTACGTAAAGGCGGGGTACTTCGACGAGCCGGATGACCGCGTCGGCATCAGCCACGTGCTGGAGCACATGTATTTCAAGGGCACGCCCACCCGCGCACCGGGTGTCATCGCCCAGCAGACCAAGGCAGCGGGCGGCTACCTGAATGCGGCGACCATTTACGATCACACCTCCTACTACACAGTCGTCCCGGGATCGGCATTCGCGGAGGGCCTGGCCATCCAATCGGATGCGTTGCTCAACTCCGTGATCGATGAGCAGGAGTTGGCGAAGGAGCTGGAAGTGATCGTGCAGGAGGCGAAGCGCAAACTGGATAATCCGGCCGCCGTCGCGCGCGAAACGCTGTACGAAGTGATGTTCGACCGCCATCGCATGCGACGCTGGCGCATCGGCACGGAGGGCCAGCTGCGCCGTTTTTCACGCGCTGACGTGCGTGGATTCTTCGAGACGCATTACCGCGGCGGC
This sequence comes from uncultured bacterium, assembly GCA_966424955.1. Lineage (GTDB taxonomy): Bacteria > Gemmatimonadota > Gemmatimonadetes > Longimicrobiales > RSA9 > CBJLQC01. The sequence continues at coordinate 1,045 of CBJLQC010000187.1, forward strand.
AATGTCATACTCGTCGTGGCGGGCGCGGTGGATGCGGACACGACCCTGCGCGCGGTCGCGCAGCATTACGCGGGCTTGCGGCCGGGCGCGGCGCCGCGCGAGCGTGGGCCGCAGGAGCCGGAGTGGCGGGGCTTGCGCTGGCGCGAGCTGGCCGGCGATGTGAAACAGACGCGCATCGAGATTGGCTGGCGCACCCAGCCGCTGCGTCATCCGGACACGCCTGCGCTCGACCTGCTGGCGATCGTGCTCGGCCTGGGGCGCGCGTCGCGATTGTATCGCCGGGTGCGCGATGCCGGGTTGGCGAGCGTCGTGATGGCGCACAACTACACGCCCACCGAGCTGGGCGTGTTCGGCGTGAGCGCCGAGGTCAACCCGGAAGATGCACGCCCCGCACTGCACGCGATTTTCGAAACAGTGAGCGATGTGTGCGGCAGCATCGGCTACGAGGAATTGGCACGTGCGCAGAGCATCCTCGAGGCGCGTATGCTGCGCTCGCTCGAGACGATGGAAGGACAGGCCAACTTCCTGGCGGAATGGCAGAGCCTGGGCGATTGGCGGCTCGGCATCGAATACCTGGAGCGCCTCATGTCGCTGCAGCCGGTCCAGCTCGAGGAAGCCGCACGAAAATACCTCGCCCGAGATCGTGCTGGTGTGGTGGCCTATCGGCCGGCCGACGTTCCGCAGATCGCCCGGGATACCGCGGAGCTGGTTGCCTGGCTGGCCACATGAGCACAGTCCTCGCCAACGTCACGCGCGAGCAGATCGGCGGCACGCATGTGCTGATCGTGCGCCGGCCGCATCTGCCGCTGGTCAGCATGGCGATTGCTGCGCGCGGCGGATCGCTGCTCGAGGCGCCCGCGACAGCCGGGCTGACCGCATTGATGGCCCGTACCTCCATCAAAGGCACGCCGACGCGCAGTGCCGCGCGGATCGCCGAAGCGGCGGAACGCATGGGCGGCAGCATCACGCCTTCCGGCGGCTCCGACCTGATCGACTGGGAGTTGTCGGTGCCGAGCCGGCACTTTGCGGACGCGTTCGAGCTGCTCGCCGACGTCGCATGGCACGCGTCGTTTCCGCGCGCCGAGCTGGAAGTCGAGCGCAAGCTCATGCTCGCCGATCTCGAGCACACGCGTGACGACATGTACCGCTACCCGCTGCGTTTGTGTCTGCAGGCCGCGTTTGAGCACCATCCTTACGGCTACACGCTGGAGGAGCTGGAGCGCGGCGTCGCCGGGGCCACCGCGGAACAGCTTGGCGTATGGCGCGCCGAGCGCCTGGGCGGCGAGCCCTGGGTGATCCTGGTCGGCAATGTCGATGAAGATGCGGCGCTGCATGCCATCGGACCGTGGCTGCCGGCGGCCGGCGCTGCGCGGCCGGTCGGGTTTGACGCCGCGGGCTGGCCGAACCGCGGCACACAGGTGGTGGAAGAGCGCGACAAGGCGCAGACCGCGTTGGCGATAGCATTCCCCGGTCCGCGCCGCGGTGAGGACGATAGCTACGCATTGCGGGTGCTGGTGAACGCGGTGGGCGGCCTGGGCGGGCGCCTGTTCGAGGAGCTGCGCAGCCGCCGCTCCCTCGCCTACACGGTTTCCCTGTCGCCGATGTTCCGGCTGGCCGGCGGCGCTTTCATCGGCTACATCGGCACCTCGCCGGAGCGCGAGCAGGAGGCGCGTGCCGGGCTGCTCGAGCAATTTGCGCTGCTGGCCACCGAGCCGCTCACGAGCGACGAAGTCGAGCGTGCCATCCGCTATACCATCGGCTCCTGGCAGATTCATCGGCAGACCAACTCTTCGCAGCTGAGCGAGCTGCTGCATGCCCACCTGCTGGGCGCCGGCATGGACGAGATTGCGAACTTCGAAGCGCGCATTCGCGCCGTGGATGCGGACGCCATCCAGCGAGTTGCGCAGCGCTATTTCAGGCCGGAAGTTGCGGTGGAGGCCGTCGTGCGCGGCACCGCGCAGAAACGGTGAGCGAGAAACCCGGGATTCGGAAAGACGGGGAACGGCAGGGAACATGGAAGAGTTGAAATACATCCTCATCGAGAACCGCGACGATGTGGCGGTCATTACTATCAATCGGCCGGACAAGCTGAATGCGCTGAACGCGGAGACCGTGAGCGAGCTACGCGTGGCACTGGAGCGCGTGGCGGCCGACGAAGCGGTGCGCGCGGTGATCGTCACGGGTGCAGGCGCGAAGTCCTTCGTGGCGGGCGCGGATATCGCCGAGCTGGCGCAGATGACGCCCTTGAATGGCATCGAGGTGTCGCGCCAGGGGCAGGACACCTTCCGCGCGCTGGAAACAATGAGCAAGCCGGTCATCGCGGCGGTGAACGGCTTCGCCCTGGGCGGCGGGTTGGAGCTGGCGCTCGCGTGTCACTTCCGGGTCGCGAGTGAGAACGCGAAGTTCGGCCTGCCCGAGGTCAAGCTGGGCATCATCCCGGGATACGGCGGCACGATCCGTTTGCCACGCGTAGTCGGCCGCGGCCGCGCGCTGGAAATGATCCTGACCGGCGAGATGATCGATGCGCAGGAAGCATATCGCATCGGGTTGGTGAATCACGTGTACCCGTCCGCCGAGCTGCTGGGCGCTGCCGAACAGCTGGCGAAGAAGATCGCCGCGAATGGCCCGGTGGCCGTGGCCCTGGGGATCGAAGCCGTCGATCACGGCTATCACGCATCCACGGAAGACGCGCTGCGGCTGGAAGCCAAGCTGTTCGGGCTGCTGGCAGCCACGCAGGACATGCGCGAAGGCATGGGCGCGTTCCTCGAAAAACGGAAGGCGGAGTTCAAGGGCATCTAGAGGCTTCTTCGATCTCGAGCAGGGGAACATGGGGCTTTGTCGCCTGCTGTTTTTATCGCAGAGGCCCGGCCGCTGCCGGGGCGCTTTGGGTTGACGCCTGACCGGCTGATCAACCGTCGGGTTGGCTTTTCATCAAGAATCGTCCAAATGCTGACTTTCCGAAGCGCCATCGTCGGTCAAATGCATCGACTTGCGGCCTCCTCTGCGATAAAAACAGCAGAAGCGCTTGACCACAGATACCCTTCTCGAAACCCACACACGATCGGTATCTGGGAATCACTCCCCAAGCTATATTTCGCGGGTGCAATCGGCATTAACCAACCTTCGTCTGCGCCAGTTCCGCAATTTCGAGGAGCTGGACATCGACATTCCGCGCGCCGGTGTAGCGATCATCGGTGAAAACGGCTCGGGCAAAACCAATTTACTCGAGTCGATTTATTACCTCGAGATCTTTCGATCCTTTCGGGGCGGCGCGGACGATCAGCTCGTGCGATTCGGCGCCGATGCATTCCATGTCCGCGGACGCATCGAGGTCGATGCGGGTGTCACGGAAATCGCCGCCGGTCATGAGCAGCGCACGCGCCGCAAGCGCGTGACGGTGGATGGCGTGGAGCCGGAGCGCATGTCGGATGCGCTCGGCAAACTGGGCGTGGTCGTGTTCTCCCCATCGGATGTGGAGATCGTGGCGGGCGCACCGGGTGAGCGGCGTCGCTTTCTGGATATCCTGCTTTCCCTCAACGTCGTCGGCTACCTGACCTCGCTCCAGCGGTATCGCCAGCTGCTGAAGAACCGCAATGCCATCCTGCGCAGCGGGCGCGTGGACCAGGCGCTGCTCGGCGCGTGGGAAGAACCGCTGGTTGAGCACGGGACACGGCTCATGATCGAGCGGGCCCGCTGGGTGGCCGGGCGCGCGGCCAGCTACGCCGAGAAATACGCGGCCATCAGTGGCGGCGTGCGGGCTACTCTGGCGTATGAATGCGGCGTCCGTGGTGAGCTGGACTTCTCCGACGAGCGGCAGCTGCGCGAGCGCTTCCGCGAGGACCTGCGTCGCCTGGCGCCGCGCGAGCGGGAACGCGGGCAGACGCTGAGCGGGCCGCATCGTGATGAGCTGGTGCTTCGCTATGAAGCGGGCAGCAGCCAGGCGGACCTGCGCGAATTCGGATCGGGCGGTCAGGTCCGGACTGCGGCGATTGCCTTGCGAATGATCGAAGCGGAGACCATTCACGCGTGCCGGCAGCGCGACTGCCTGGTCCTGCTCGACGACGTGTTCGCGGAGCTGGATGTGCCGCGCTCGCGTCGCATCATGGAGCTGCTCGAGCGCGAGGAGCGCGGCCAGGTCATCCTGACTGCGCCCAAAGAGTCGGACTTGCAGGTGCGTGGCGGCCGGCTGGAAACCTGGCGCATTGCCGCGGGGAAGATCTTCCCATGAAGAAAGACGGTCCCAAACAGGTGCGCGAGGCGCTCCAGAGCTACCTGGAGAAGGCCGGCATCTCCGAGAAGATCGAAGCTGCATCCGTGGTACCGGAATGGCCCGAGCTGGTCGGCGACGGGATTGCGGCCGTGACCACACCCCTGCGAGTCAGCAATCAGGTGCTTTTCGTGGCGGTGCGCTCGTCGGCCTGGCTGAGTGAGCTGAAGCTCATGGAGCGCGACATTCTGAAGCGCCTGAACGCCGGCAAAGCGAAGGGCAAAATCACTTCGATCCGCTTCGTAATGCAGTGACCGTTTCAGAGGGAAAAACCTACCTCCGGGACTAAACTTTTCGCGCCGAAAAGTGTATATTTCAAGGTCTTGGGTCCGCTTTCCCTTACCCTCGAAAAAATGGGCGAACACGACGAGTACAGTGCCAGGCAGATCCAAGTCCTGAA
>CBJLQC010000188.1:0-5698 GCA_966424955.1 uncultured bacterium
AGGACCCATCATGCTCTGGCGACGTCTTGTAGTGTGCTCACTGCTTTGCGCCGTCCTGCCGGCCGGCCTCGCTGCGCAGAAGGTGCAGCGCGGCAGCATCTATCGCGTGCCCGTGCACGGCGTCATCGAGCTCGGCCTGGCCCCTTTCATTGCGCGCTCCATCAGTGAAGCCGAGCGGGCGGGTGCCCGCGCCGTGGTGCTCGACATCGAAACGCCGGGCGGCCGCGTCGACGCGGCCCAGCAGATTGTCAATGCGTTGAAGGAGTCGAAGGTTCCCACCTACGCGTTCGTGAATCGGGGCGCGTTCTCCGCGGGTGCATTGATCGCGCTCGCCACCGATGGCATCTACATGCGTCCCGGTTCGGTCATCGGCGCAGCCACACCAGTGGATGGCGGCGGTACCAAGGCGCCCGAAAAGATCGTGAGCGCGATGCGCAGCGAGATGCGCGCGCTGGCGGAAGCACGCCGCCTCGATCCGCGCGTCGCCGAAGCCATGGTCGATGAGAACATCGAGATTCCCGGTCTGAGTCCGAAAGGCCAGCTGCTCACGCTCACCACGGACGAAGCCGTGAAGGTTGGTTACGCGCAGCCGGTCGAAGACTGGAACGCGCTGATGCTGCAGCTGCGCGCAGTCGGCGCGCCGGTGCAAAACGCGAAGGTAAACTGGGCGGAAGGGCTAGTGCGCTTCTTCACGCATCCGCTGGTCGCGCCCATGCTGCTTTCGCTCGGCTTCCTCGGGCTCCTGATCGAAATGAAGACGCCCGCGTTCGGGCTGGCGGGCGTGGCCGGCATCGTGTTGTTGGGCTTGTTCTTCGGCAGCCATTATCTTGTAGGCCTGGCCGGCTGGGAGGAGCTGATGCTCCTGTTCGGCGGGCTGGTGCTGATCGCCGTCGAAATGTTCGTGCTGCCCGGCTTCGGCATTGCCGGCATAGCCGGCTTGTTAGCCGTGCTGGGCAGCGTGTATCTCAGCCTGGTCACCCATTTGTCGAGTGAGGCGGACATGAGTCAGGCAGCGGGAATTCTGTCTGCTGCGTTGCTGATCGTAATCATTGCCGGGTGGGCCATCCTGCGCTCGCTGCCGCGCAGCGGCCGCTTCGCGCGCTCCGGCATGCTGCTCGGAGAAGCCACCGATCGCGCCACCGGCTACCTGTCGAACCCGGTACGCGAAGAGCTGGTCGGCCAGACCGGCGTCGCGTTGACCGACCTGCGACCGGCCGGTGCCGGGCAGTTCGGCAATGAGAAGCTCGACGTCGTCAGTGACAACGTGTGGATCAGTGCGGGCAGCAAGATCAGGATCGTGCGGTCGGAAGGTTACCGGCACGTGGTGACAACCGATTAGCAACCCTTACCATTACTCTTACTCTTACCCTGAACTCGTGTAGAGTAAGGGTAAGAGTAAAGGTAAGAGTAAGGGCTTTTTTCCTCACAATCAACGGACAAAAAAGCATGGACAGCTTAATGATCACACCAGTCTTGCTGGTGCTCGTCATAATGGCTTTACTCATCCTGGTGTGGGCGGTGCCGGTACGGCTGTGGGTCGAAGCTGTCTTTGCCGGCGTGAAGGTCGGCATCGGCGATCTCATTGGCATGCGCTTGCGCAAGGTGAGTCCTACGGGCGTGGTGCGTCCCCTCATTGCGGCGACGAAAGCGGGACTGACACTCACGACGCGCCAATTGGAGGCGCACTTCCTGGCCGGCGGCCACGTCGATCGCGTCGTCAAGGCGCTCATCAGCGCGGACAAGGCGAATCTCGGCATGTCCTTCGAGCAGGCCGCGGCCATCGACCTGGCCGGACGCGATGTGCTGGAAGCAGTAAAAGTCTCGGTCAATCCCAAGGTCATCGATACGCCGCGCGTCGCGGCCATGGCCAAGGACGGCATTCAGCTGATTGCGACGGCGCGTGTCACGGTCCGCGCGAATATCAATCGCCTGGTCGGCGGCGCGGGTGAAGACACCATCCTCGCCCGCGTGGGTGAGGGCATTGTGTCGACGATCGGCTCGGCCGGCTCGCATAAGGCGGTGCTCGAGAATCCGGACAACATCTCGAAGACCGTGCTGGCCAAGGGACTGGATGCGGGCACCGCGTTCGAGATCCTGTCGATCGATATTGCGGATGTGGATGTCGGCAAGAACATCGGCGCGGAGCTGCAGACCGACCAGGCGGAAGCGGACAAGCGTATCGCGCAGGCCAAGGCGGAAGAGCGGCGTGCGATGGCGGTCGCGCACGAGCAGGAGATGCGCGCCCGCGTGCAGGAGCAGCGCGCGGCGGTCGTGCAGGCGGAAGCGCAGGTTCCGCTCGCGATGGCCGAGGCGTTCCGGCAGGGCAATCTCGGCATCATGGATTACGCGCGGTACCGCAACGTGGTGGCGGACACCGAGATGAGACAGGCGCTGGCCGGGCCGGTCGACGGGCAGCAGGAAACGAAGTGATCGAGTCGCGGATCCGCGTGAGCCGATTCGCCAATGCGATCCTGACCTGGGACTGAATCTTGGACGACCTGTTTCCCCTTTTGCTGTTCCTGTTCTTCGTGCTGGGGCCGATCCTCGAGGGGCTCAAGCGCAAGAGCAAGGGACAACCACCGCCGCCGCAGCGGCGGCCGCTGCCGCGCGTGCCGCAGCAGCGTCTGCCGCAGCAGCGCACTCCCGAAGCGTCGTCGCGCACGGAAGAAGTTTCGCCCGGCGCGCGCCGGCAGGAGGAAAGCGCATCGGCGATGGTGCCCGACGATTTGTGGGAGATCCTGACGGGTCAGAAACGACCGTCGGTCCTGACGACGCCGCAGCCGTTTCCCACGGAAGAGAAGAAGCGTCCCAGCTGGGACACCGTTTACGTGCCGGAGGAAGACGAGGACGAAGAAGCCGGCGCGGAAGTCGTCGCCCGCGAAGATGTGCTGATCGAGACACGGCGCGCGCGTGAGGAGGCGCAGTCGCTGGAGACCTACGAGCGGCATCCCGAACCGGTGATCGTCTCGCTCGAGGAGAATCTGCCGACGGCCGCGCAGCGGCATCAGGCGTTCCATCAGAAAGTGGCGTCCACGGCGCCGGCCCAGGTGATCGCCGAGCCGCGCCGGCGGCCGCGCCTGAATCTGAACAGTCGCTCGGAACTGCAGCGCGGCTTCCTGCTGCAGGAGGTATTCGGCAAGCCGAAAGGCCTGGAGTAGAGCAACCCGACCATGCCAGACATGGGCGAGCTCGACGGCGCGCAGGCTCCCACCCAGGCGCGACGTCGGCTTACGCATGATGCGAACAATCCCGCTAGCGCGCGTCCGGCCGCCGCTCATCTTCAGCCAGGGCGGTTCTACTCAACGCACGGAGGCACCATGAAACCCTTCATCGATGACATTGAGGATCGGACGGAAGAGAATCAGGATTACCGGCGCGTTCTTTTCACGGGCAAGCAGCTGCAGCTGGTGCTCATGACGCTGGAGCCGGGCGCGGAGCTGGGCGAGGAGATCCATGAGAACACGGATCAGTTCTTCCGCTTCGAGCAGGGCAAAGGCGAAGTAATTATCGACGGCAAGACCACGAAAATCGAAGAGGACATGGCGGTGCTGGTACCGGGCGGCTCGAAACACAACCTGCGCAACACGGGTCACAAGCCGCTCAAGTTCTACACACTGTACGCGCCGCCGCAGCACGCGGACGGCACGGTCCAGCATACCAGGGCGGACGCGGAAGCCGGCGCGACGATGTAGCCGGCACGACGGACCGCCGGCCGGCGCGGCACGCGCATCAGCGTTGCTGGCGCGGCCGGCGGTTCGAATCAGTAGCCCTCCTTCCGTCTTATCGTCCATTCCCTGACTTTCACGCCGCCCTTTGCCTCGTATGCTGTGCGCATGGTCGAGCTGTTGTCGAAAAATCCGCTGCTCCTGCTCTCCCTCATCATTGCCGTCGGGTATCCATTTGGCCGGGTCAGCGTGGCGGGCGCGCGTATCGGCGTGGCCGCCGTGCTATTCGCCGGACTGGGCATCGGCGCCATCGACCCGAGCCTGCGCCTGCCGGAGATCCTGTATCAGTTCGGCCTGTTGCTCTTCGTTTATCCGATCGGGCTGGCGACCGGGCCGGCGTTCTTCGCCGCGCTGAAGCGCCAGGGACTGCGCGACAATCTGTTCGTGGCCGGCATGGTCGCGTTTGCCGCCAGTATGGCCGCGCTGCTGCACTGGTTCCTCGACATTCCCGGCGAGCTCGCGGCCGGCCTGTTCGCCGGCAGCATGAACAACACGCCGGCCCTGGCGGCGGTGCTCGAGGCGGTCCGCGGCGCGCCGCAGGAGGTCCGCGCCGCGCCCGTCATCGGTTATTCGATGGCCTATCCGTTCGGGGTGCTGGGCGTGATCGGCGTGCTGGCGTTCGCGCAGCGCTTCTTTCGCGTCGACTTGCCCGCCGAAGCGCGCTCACTCGCGCACCTGGGCGCTACCAACCAGGAACTGGAGAGCCGCACCATGCGCGCGACGCACGCGCGCGCAGGGAGCTCACCGCTGGCGACGCTGGCCACCGAGCAGCACTGGAATGTCGTGTTCACGCGCGTGGCTTCCGGCGACGACGTCGCCCTCCTCGATGAGGCAACCGTCCTCGCGCCCGGCGATCGTGTGATCGGCGTCGGGACGCCCGAATCGCTCGATCGTGTGCAGGAATTCATTGGTGAGGCCGCGGAGCCGACGCTCGATCTGGACCGCAGCACCATCGACTACCGTCGCATCTTCGTGAGCAGCCGCAGGGTGGTCGGGCGCCCGTTGCGCGAGCTGGCACTCCCGCAGCGATTCGGTGCGGTGATCACGCGGTTGCGGCGCGGAGATGTCGAGCTGCTGCCCAATGGCGGGACCGTGCTGCAGCTGGGCGATCGGCCGCGCGTTGTGGCGCGCCGCGACGATCTGCAGCGCGTCTCGGAATTCTTCGGTGACAGCTACCGCGCGCTGAGTGAAGTCGATGCGTTCACGTTCAGCCTGGGCCTGTTCATCGGCCTGCTGGTTGGGGTCATGCCCATCCCGCTGGGCGGCGGCATTACGCTGCGGCTGGGGCTTGCCGGCGGGCCGCTGCTGGTGGGATTGGTGCTGGGCGCGCGTGGCTTCACGGGCAAACTGGTCTGGACGCCGCCTTACACGGCGAACATGACGCTGCGCCAGATCGGCCTCATCCTCTTCCTCGCCGGCATCGGCACGCAGGCCGGCTACTCGTTCGTGCGCACACTGGCCAGCGCGCAGGGGATCCTGCTGTTCGGCGCGGGCGCGACCATCACACTGTTCACGACGCTGGTGACCGTGGGCATCGCGCACTACGTGCTGCGCATGCCGTTCCACCTGCTGCTGGGCACCGCGGCCGCGGTCGCGACGCAGCCGGCGGTGCTCGCCTACGCGTCCGAGCAGACGCGCAACGACGTGCCCAACCTCGCGTATGCGACGGTTTACCCGACGGCGATCCTGTCCAAGATCGTGTGCGCGCAGCTGTTGGTGGCGCTGCTGAGCTGAAATAACGCCCTCCAGCTTCATCCATTGGTACCAACTGCATAAGCAGCTCGATCACGTAATCGGACCGCCCGTCCCGCTTTTGATTCAGCTCGTCAACAATCCGCTACATGCCGGCAATGTGATGCGTTTACGTGGCAACCGGGTGCATCGCCTACCAACTCCCAAGAGGGTGTATGGAACTCAGAAGACCACGAACGCTCATCCTGTGCGGCGCGCTGCTGTGCGCGGCCGCCGCTCCG
>CBJLQC010000189.1:0-5696 GCA_966424955.1 uncultured bacterium
TGTGGTCGAGAACTGATCGCCCTTGTCGTTGATCGTGCCCAGAACCGTGTTCAGGTTCGTGATCACCTCACCGATCAGCTGACCCCGATCGGCGAGCGTGTCCGTGAAGCAACTGGTACAGCCGAGCAGCGAGACACCCGTCATGACAAACCACCACCAAAGCGCAGCACGACGTAGAGGAACCAGTAGGCGATGGGCAGCGTGAAATAGAGCGCGTCGAAGCGATCCAGCACACCGCCGTGTCCGGGCAGCAGGGATCCCGAGTCCTTCACGCCCGCCTCGCGTTTGAGGAGCGATTCCGCGAGATCACCAATCACCGCCCCCGCGCAGATGAAAATGCCGCCGAGCACACCGGCCATGACGCCGAACGGCAATCCGAGCCCATGCTCGAATACCAGATGCCCGTACAGGTACGAGGTCAGAATACTGCCGATCAAACCAGCCAAAGTGCCTTCGCGCGTTTTGCCCGGACTCACACTCGGAATCAGTTTGTGCTTGCCGAACCTGCGACCCCCGAAATAGGCGAACGTGTCGTTGATCCAGGTGACCGCGAGCGGGAACGCCACGACGGCCAACCCGGCCCAGTTGCTCGTGACCAAAGAATTCAGCTCGCCGCCGCTGAACCGGTACGGCGACTGTCCGAGCGCGGCCCGCAGAAAGATGGCGTAGCTGAGCGTGCCGCCAGTCAGCATCGCACCGAGCAGGGTCGCGGCGCCGGACGCCAGCGGCCGGCCCGCCACCCCGCGCGTCCAGATCACGGCGCTGGTTGCTACCAGCAGCAGTAACGTGAGCAGCAGCCAGAACCACGGACCTGCGTGCAGCGGCGTGGGCCGCAGTACCGCAATCAGCAGAAACAGCACCGCGCCACCCACGGTCGCGCTGGCTACCGGAAATACTTCGCGTTGCCGGGCGATACGTATGAATTCGGCGGCGCCCAGCGCGGCAATCAGCGCGAGCAGGGCTGCCAGCACGAAGCCGCCCAGATACAGGACCACGACGGCCAGGGGAATACCGACCGCCGCGACCGCGACCCGTTTGGCAAGCTCGCCCGCCATCTAGACGGACGTCACGCGACCGAAGCGCCGCTCGCGTTTCTGGTATTCGTGGATGGCGGCCCGCAAATCATCGCGGCGGAAATCGGGCCACAGAGTCGGCGTGATGTAAAGCTCGGTGTACGCCAGCTGCCACAGCATAAAGTTGCTGATGCGCTGTTCGCCCGAGGTGCGAATCAGCAGATCCGGATCGGGCAATCCGGCAGTGTAGAGATGCTCGGAGATCATCGCTTCGTTGATGGCGGCCGGATCGATACGGCCATCCCTTACCGCCTGGGCAATCCGCCGCACAGCCTGCACGATTTCGGCGCGTCTGCCGTAGCTGAGCATCAGATTGAGCCGCAGGTTCCGGCCACCCGCGGTGGTTTCCTGAATCATGTCCACGGCGCGCCGCGGGCCACCCGACAAACGGCTGAGATCGCCGAAGACTTTGACCTCGACGCCCTGCCGAACCAATTCGTCGCGTTCCTTGGCGACGTAGCGCTGCAGCAGCTTCATCAGCGCGCTGACTTCGGCGGCCGGACGATTCCAGTTTTCTTGCGAGAACGCATACAACGTGAGGTTTGGAAAGCCGATCTCGATGGACGCTTCCACGATCTCACGCACCGATTGCATGCCCTCGGTGTGACCGCGAAACCGCGGCAGCCCGCGCGCGCGTGCCCAGCGCCCGTTGCCATCCATGATGATCGCGACGTGGGCGGGCAAGCGACCGGCGGACTGCTCGCTGTCCGCCACTACACCTCCATCACTTCCTGCTCCTTACCTTTGAGCAGTTGGTCGATCTTGACGATATACTCATCGGTCAGCTTCTGGACCTGCTCCATCTGCCGATGCGCATCATCCTCGCTGATGTCGTGATCGCCCTGCTTCTTCTTCAGCTCCTTGTTGGCTTCCTGCCGCGCGTGCCGGATAGCGACACGGCCTTCTTCGGCCAGCTTGTGCAGCAGTTTCACCATTTCCTTGCGCCGCTCCTCCGTCAGCTGGGGGATGGGCACCCGGATGATGTTGCCATCGTTGGAGGGGTTCAGTCCGAGATCGGCCGCGACGATGCCGTTCTCGATCGCCTTCAGCAGGCCCTTGTCCCACGGCTGCACGATCAGCATGCGCGGCTCGGGCGCGCTCACCGTGCCCACCTGATTGAGCGGCATTTTGGAGCCGTAAGCGTCTACGCGCACCGTGTCCAGCAACGCGGGCGTCGCCTTGCCGGTGCGCACCGATGTGAATTCACGCCGCATCGCTTCCACGGCCTTTTCCATCTGAGTGCGTGCTTCGTTCACCGATAGCATATGTACGATCCTGTGTTGTGAAGATGGGCCGGTCAGGAAACCAGCGTGCCGACATTCTCGCCGCGTAAAGCCGCGAGCAACGCGCCATGCTTCTGGATGTTGAGCACGACGATCGGCAGGTCGTTGTCTTTGCACAGCGAGAAGGCAGCGGCGTCCATTACGCCCAGCTCCTGCTGCAGCACCTGCTGGAAGGAAAGCTGGGGAATGAACTGCGCGTCCGGGTCCTTGTGCGGATCGGAGGTGTACACGCCCTCCACCTTGGTCGCCTTGACCAGCAGATCGGCGTCCATCTCGATCGCGCGCAGCACCGCCGCCGTATCGGTCGAGAAATATGGATTGCCGGTACCCGCCGCAAAGATGACGACGCGCTGCTTGTCGAGATGACGCAGCGCACGCCGCCGGATGTAGGGTTCGGCCAGCTCCTCCATCCGGATCGCCGTCATGACCCGGGTCTGCACACCCTTGCGTTCCAGCATGTCCTGCATGGCCAGCGCGTTGATGACGGTCGCCAGCATGCCCATGTAATCGGCATTGACGCGGTCCATGCCTTCCTGGCTGGCCGTCGTGCCCCGCACGATGTTGCCGCCGCCGATGACCAGTCCCAGCGTGACGCCCTGTTCGTGCAGGTACTTCACTTCGTCGGTCAGCCGGTCCACCACCGGCGGTGATATCCCGAAACCTTGCTCCCCCGCCAGCGCCTCGCCGCTCAGCTTCAGGACGACCCGCTTGTATTTCAAATCGTTGTTCGCCAAAGCCCGTTCCTCTTCCACGAAAAAAAGGCGCCCGGTCGGAACCGGACGCCCTTCATTTTACTCGCCCAGGGCGAAGCGAACAAATCGCCGCACGACAATGTTTTCGCCCGTCTTGGCGGCCACTTCCGTGACCAGTTCCTTCACCGTCTTGTCCGGATCCTTCACGAACGGCTGCTCCAGCAGCGTGTTCTCCTTGTAAAACTTGTTCAGCTTACCCTCGACGATCTTGTCCCACATCTTTTCGGGCTTGCCTTCGTTCCGGACCTGCTCCAGGTAAACGCCGCGCTCGCGCTCCACCACCTCAGGGGAAATGCCCTCGGCCGAAAGCGCCAGCGGCGCCGCGGCAGCGACGTGCATGGCCAGGTCGCGCACCAGCGCCTGGAACGCGTCGTTACGCGCGACGAAGTCCGTCTCACAGCCGACTTCGACCAGCACGCCGATCCGGCCGCCCATGTGCACGTACGAGCCGATCGCGCCTTCCTTCACGTCGCGCTCGGCGCGCTTGGCTGCCTTCGCGGCGCCTTTGGCCCGCAGAATATCGATCGCGCGCTCCATGTCGCCGTTCGCTTCGGCCAGCGCGTTCTTGCACTCCATCATGCCTGCGCCGGTACGCTCGCGCAGTTCCTTTACCATTCCTGCTGAAATTGCTGTAGCCATTAGTTGACCTTTAATCGTTAACGTGCACGTAGCGAACACGGACAAGATTGCTATCGGTACGTGTACGTGACCGCGTACGTGTTCGTGTTTGCGTTACAAAAAGCGCTGCAGGGCTGCCCGTTGCAGCGCTGCAGCGCTTTTGGTATCCGAGCAGCCGCCCTGCGAGCGCTTACGCTTCGCTTACGGCCTCTTCGCCTGCAGCCCCTGCTTCGCCGCCTTCGCCGCCCTCTTCGTGGGTGCGCATGGTCGCGATCACATCCGCGCGCGGACGACGCTTACGGCGCGGACGCTTGCGCTTGCCACGATCCTCGGGAGCCGCTTCCTGCGCCAGGCCGCCCTCCGTCGAATAAGTGGTCGCATCGCCCTCGTCCTGGCGACGGCGCGCGTCGGCGGGCATCTCGCGACGCGCCTGCTCGATCGCGTCACAGATCATGCCGGTAATCACACCGACCGAGCGGATCGCGTCGTCGTTGCCCGGGATCGGATAATCGAGCGTGTCCGGATCGGCGTTCGTGTCGGCAATCGCAATCACCGGAATGCCCAGCTTGTTCGCTTCCTTGACCGCAATGGTCTCCTTCTTTGCGTCCACCACGAAGATCGCGCCCGGCAGCCGGCCCATGTCCTTCACGCCCGCCAGGTACTTGGCCAGCTTGTCCCGCTCGCGCGAGAGCATGAGCTGCTCTTTCTTCGTGTAGAACTCGTAGGCCCCTTCTTCCAGCCCGCGCTCCAGCTCCTTCAGCCGGCGAATCTGTTTCTTGATCGTCGCGAAGTTCGTCAGCATGCCACCCAGCCAGCGCTCGGTGACGTAGAACGAGCCGCTGCGCTGTGCATCCGCTTCGATCACCGGCCGCAGCTGGCGCTTCGTGCAGACGAAGAGCACGCGATCGCCGGCCAGCGTCACATCGCGGACCGCGCGCTGCGCCTCGTGCAGCGCCTGCAATGTCTTCTTGAGATCGATGATATGAATGCCGTTGCGGGAGGCGAAGATGAACTTCTTCATCTTCGGGTTCCAACGGCTGCTCTGGTGACCGAAGTGGACACCAGCTTCGAGGAGCTGCCTGAGCTCGGCTTCTACGGACATTGTCTACCTGTCGTTTGGGTTTTGTGTTCTTCCACCGCCGTCATCTGTCACTGCTTCCTCGACGCGAGGACCCACAGGACATCAGGATCGGTGTGCTTATTTGCGCCGAGTGCATACGGCCGTTCACGAACACGGACACGGTCACGAGCACGTCGCTAACGTGTCCGTGACCGTGTTCGCGTACGTTAACGCTTCGAGAACTGGAACCGCTTACGCGCGCCCGGCCGGCCCGGCTTCTTGCGCTCGACCTCCCGCGGATCGCGTGTCAGCATGCCCTTGTCACGCAGCGCCTTGCGCAGCTCTTCGTCATAGCTGACGATCGCGCGCGCCAGCCCCAGCCGGATCGCGCCGGCCTGGCCGGTCTGGCCACCACCATCAACCGCGACCTTCACGTCGAAGCGGCCTTGCAGGTTGGCCGTCGAAAGCGGCTCCGAGGCATGCTGCTGGAGCGAGGGACGGGTGAAGAAGTCGTCGGCGCTGCGGCCGTTGATGTCCCAATTGCCGCTGCCCGGACGGATCCAGACACGCGCTACGCTCGTCTTGCGGCGCCCTACACCATGATACTGAAGCACGGTCGACATTAATTGATCTCCAGCGGCTGAGGCTGCTGCGCCTCATGCGGGTGGTTCGGGCCGGCGTAGACCTTCAGCTTGCGACGCATCAGCCGGCCCAGGTTGTTCTTCGGCAGCATGCCCTTCACCGCCAGCTCGATCACGCGCTCCGGATGCTGAGCCAGCATATCCTTGAAAGGAATGAACTTCTCGCCACCGATGTAGCCGGTGTGGCGGAAATAGCGCTTGGTCTCTTCCTTGTTGCCCGTCAGGCGGATCTTGTCGGCATTGATGACCACGACGAAATCGCCGGTATC
>CBJLQC010000190.1:0-5693 GCA_966424955.1 uncultured bacterium
GATCACCCAGGAACGATCCGATAGCGACGCCGAGAGATGAGCCAGCATCGCGATGCCGCTG
Source organism: uncultured bacterium (assembly GCA_966424955.1). GTDB lineage: Bacteria > Gemmatimonadota > Gemmatimonadetes > Longimicrobiales > RSA9 > CBJLQC01. The sequence goes on from CBJLQC010000190.1 coordinate 62, forward strand.
TCCTGGTGGCGTGCCGGAAATGCGGCCTTGATGGTCGCGCTCTGGTTGACGACCAGCACATCGCCGGCGTGCAGGAAGTCCGGAAAATGATGGAAGCGCGTGTGTGTGATCACATTGCTGCCGACGCGCGAGACCATCAGTCGCACGTCGTCACGCGCGAGGCCGCGTGCCTCGGGCGGCTCGCCGGCCGCGAGCTGCGCCGGCAGGTCGAACTCGAGCGCCGATGCCGTTGCCGTGCTCATGCGGCCTCGCTCAGCTGCGCGAGCAGCTCCGCGGCGACGTAGCGCCCACTGGGCAGATCGCCTTCCAGCAGCTGCACGAAAGCCGGCACGCGCGTTTCCGGCAGCGGACGATCGCTGATGTCCTCGCCCGCAATCGCCGCCTGGTGCATGTCCGTCCGCATCTCGCCCGGATCGATGGCATAGACCCTCCACTCCGGATGCTCCGCCGCGAGTACCGCCGTCAGCTGCTCCAGCGCAGCCTTGCTCGACCCGTAGCCGCCCCAGCCGGCATAGGCGTTCACCGCCGCGTCGCTCGTGACATTGACGATGCGCGCATCAGGTTTCAGCTCGTAGCGCACGCTCTGCACGAGCCCGAGCGGCGCCAGCACATTCGCGCGGAAAACGTCGGCCAGCTCGGCGAGCGGATAATCGATCAGCATCGGCAGCGGACTCGGACCGAGCGCGCCCGCATTGTTGATCACCGCGTCCACGCCGGCATGGCCGCGCGCCAGGACGGCCAGCGCCGCGCGGTGATGCGCATCCGTGATATCGCCCGCGAAGGCGGCAACGTGCGTGATTTCCGCCAGCTCATCGCGCACGTCGCGCAGCCGCGCCGCGTCGCGTGCCGTCAGAATGAGGTTCCAGCCGCGCGCGGCCAGCGCGCGGGCCAGCGCCCGCCCGAGTCCGCGCGAAGCGCCGGTAATCAGCGCGGTTCTTCCCGTATTCGTGTGACTCATAGCACCACCCTCTCGTGCGTCCCATGCGCACCCTCTGTTAAAGCGTCGAACCAGCGGCCGTGAAATCGACATCGCCGCGGGTGTGGTCGGGGGCGGCCACGGGTGCAGTCTAAAAGTTGAAGTGAACTTGAAGTCAAGCCCCGGCACGGTTACCTTGCGGCATGGACGGACTACTCACCATCAGCGAGATCGCGAAGCGGAGCGGCGTGGCGGCATCCGCGCTGCGTTTCTATGAGCAGCGCGGGCTGCTCAGGTCCGAGCGCGCCGGTTCCGGGCACCGCCGCTACCCGCGTGCGGTGCTGCGGCGGATAGCTTTCATCGTTTTTGCGCAGAGGATCGGCTTGTCGCTGGATGAGATCGCCACGGAGCTGGCGAAGCTGCCGGTGGACCGGGCACCCACCGGCACGGACTGGTCGCGGCTGTCCAGCACCTGGACCGCGCGCATCGATGAGCGGATCGCGGAGCTGCACCGGCTGAAGGCCGGGCTCACTCAGTGCATCGGCTGTGGGTGTTTGTCGCTGCAGAAGTGCCAGCTCGCGAACCCCGGCGACCGTGCTGCGCGCATGGGGCCGGGGCCGCGTTTCTGGATCGGAAAGTAAACGCGTTTACCAGGCGCTCACTTCATCGCTGGGCGTGCTGCTCCCGTTTCAGGTACCGGTCGAACCAGTCGATGATGCGCGCCATGTGATCCACGCGATGATGCGGCTCTCCCGAGCGAGTGACTTCGTGCCCTTCCCGCGGATACAGCACCAGCTCGGTCTCCTTGCCCTGCGCTTTCAGCATGCGGAACAGCGTCTGCACGCCGCCCAATCCCACGCGATAGTCCTGCTCGCCGTGCAGCAGCAGCAGAGGCGTTTCGATCTTGCCCGCATAGGCAATGGGCGACGCCGCCCACGTCAGTTGCGGGTCCTCCCACGGCACCGTCCCGAATTCGCTCTCGAACAGGCGCCAGGTGGTGGCCATCCCCCACCAGTTGGTCATGTCGTACACGCCGCGCTGCGCCACGGCTGCCTTGAACCGATTCGTATGGCCGATGATCCACGCCGTGAGATAGCCCGCGTAGCTGCCGCCGGTGATGACCTGTTGGTTCGGATCGGCGAGGCCGCGCTCGAGCACCGTGTCGGCGCCGGCGAGCACATCGCCCATGGGCAGCTCACCCCAGTTTTTGTGAATGGCCTTCTTGTGCTCGAAGCCGTAGCCATCGCTGCCGCGCGGATTGCCGAAGAAGACGGTATAGCCCGCACCGGCCAGCGCCTGGTACTCGAGCCACATGCTCGCCTCGCCCGGGCCCCACATGACGTGCGGTCCGCCGTGCATCTCGACGGCGAGCGGCGTGGCCGCCGTCGCCCCGGCGGGCGGGCGCACGATCCAGCCTTGCAGCGCGTAGCCATCCGGTCCCTTGTACCAGAACTCTTCGTACGGCTGCACGTGCACGCCGGCGAGCAGTGAATCGTTGAGCGCGGTCAGCCGCCGTACGTTCCGGCCGCTGAGGTCGGCGCTGTAGACATCGCTGGGCGCGGCTGGTTTCATCTCCACCCATGCGATGGTGCCGCCATTTACATCGAAGTTCAGAACGCCGCGCGCGCCAGTGATGATCGCCTGCGGGGTTCGCCTGGGCAGCGCGGTGCGGTAGAAATGCACGCCGCCGCGGTCGGGCACCGTGAAGTAGAGCGTGTTCTGGCGGTCCCAGTCGTAGCCGTTGAAGTCGCGGTCGATGCTGCAGGTCACGCATGCCGGCTGGGTGCCGTCGGGGTTCGCGATGACCAATTCGGTGTTGACCGCGGTAGCGTGCTCGCCGAGCGGCTGGCGCGTGTAGGCCAGCCATTTGCCGTCCGGCGAAAAGCGCGGGTTGCCTTCGCTGTAGCTGCCGGCCGGCGTGCTGCGCGCGCCGCCGCGCCCGGCAACAGCCGCGGTCAGGCCGGTGCGGCCACCGGGCGTGAGGTTGCGTGCCGCGCCGCTGCCATCAGCGGCGATGCGGTAGAGGTCCGCATCCTGTTCGTAATCCGGATGGTATTCGCCTTTGGGGGGTGCGCCCGCGTAGACGATGGACTTGCCGTCGGGCGTCCAGGCCGGCGCGTTGTGGCCGAAGCTGCCGCTGGTGATGCGTTTCGCGGCTGCGCCTTCGGCCTGCGCATCGACGACGTAGATCTGGCTCCAGCGCTCTTCATTGAACGACTGCTCGCCGACGTAACTCAATCGCGTGATGACGCGCGGATCGTGTTTGCGCGCGGCGGCGGCCAGGCGGTCGGCGCGGGTCGGCGTGCTCTTGCTCTGGGTCGTGTCCACCGGCAGCGAATCGCTGACCGTAAACGCGAGGCGCGTCCCATCGGGCGACCAGACGGGGCGTGATACGCCGCGCAGGATCTTCGTGACGCGGCGGGCCTCGCCCGGCTCGGTGAAGGGCAGCACGTAAATCTCCGCGGCGCGCTCGTCGCCTTCCCGCCGCGCTACGAAAGCCACGAAGCGGCCATCGGGTGAAAAGACCGGCGAGCCTTCACTCGATTGCGGCGTCCACGTCAAGCGACGCCGCGCGCTGCCGTCGCTGCGCGCCGCGTAGAGGTCGCGCACGTAGCGGTTGGCCGCCGAATCGATCGATGTCTGCACGTAAACCACCCAGCGTCCGTCCGGCGACACGCTGACATCGCTCGCCGCCTTGAGGCGGTACAGGTCTTCGGGAACCAACGGGCGTTTCTGTTGCGCCGCGAGGGTGGATAGCGACGTCGCAAGCAACAACAGGCAGAACGTGGCGATGCGTTGTTTCATGGGATTGGCACGGGTTGAGGAGTGAGCTGCCAAGCTACGCCAACCCTTGCCGCCGGGCCAGTCCGCGTGCAAGCTAAGGCCACCCTTTCCCCCTGGAGGTCGCATGCCCAAGTACTTGATCGAGCGGAATATTCCCGGTGCCGGCAACTTCTCCACCGAGCAGCTGGTGGCAATTTCACAGAAGTCTTGTGGCGTGCTCAGCGACCTGGGCCCGCAGATTCAGTGGGTGCAGAGCTATGTGACCGGCGACAAGATCACGTGCGTGTACATCGCGCCTAATGAAGCGATCGTGCGGGAACACGCGCGCCTGGGCGGCTTCCCCGCCGACGCCGTGCTGGAGGTACGCGCCATCATCGATCCGACCACATCCGAAATCGCCGTCAGCGCGGCGTGACATTCAGTGTGTCGAGAGCCATTGCTCGCGCAGCCGCAGCTGCCGGGCATTGGGCTCCGGCACCGCCACGATCTCCACGCGCACGCGCTCGAAGCCGCTCATCCGCACCGGTATTTCCAGACGCTCACCATCGCGACGGATCGTAAACGTCAACGTCTTCCCGATGGGCGTGGCCGTGATGATGGATCTGAGCTCGGGCCACGTTGGCACCGCCCTGCCATCCACGGCTATCACCCGATCGTTGGTGCGCAGCCCCGCGCGTGCCCAGGCGCTGGCCTCATGGAACAGGAAAAGACGCAGCGTATCACCCGGCGCGGGCTGCACGGCTCGCATCCGGAAATCGCTCTCGGGCTCGCCGGCCGCGTTGGTCGCAGGCGCGCGCGTCGTGGCTGTCCGCAGGCCGAAGGGAGCCAGGTACCTGTCGAATTCGATGCGACGCGCGTTACGCACGTGGCTCTCGAAGAAATCCCGCAGTGCGCACCCACAGGTGTTTTCCGCCGCGCGCTGAAGATCGGCGCCGGTAAAGCGTCTTTGTCCGTGGCGCTCGTTCATCAGTCGCATGAGGTCATCCATGCTGCGGCGGCCGTCCGTGCGGACACGGATGATGAGATCGAGCACGCTCGCCAGTACTTCGCCGATGAGGTGCGTGCTGGGAGCGCTGTTGCCGAGCGCGCCCGGCTCCGCGTTGTAGGTGAGGCTGCTGATGCGTTCCGCCGAGTGACGCTGGTAGGCCGGGTCGTTCAGGTAGCGCATCACCAGGCCCTGCAGATGCGCGGTGCGCGTTGCTTCGGCCAGCGCGAAGCGACCCCGGCGCCTGAGCACATCCGAGTAGAACATCGAGAGACCCTCGCTGAACCAGAGCGTGGGCACGGGCGGCTGCACGCGATAATCGACGCCGCGATACTCCGCCGGCCGGATGCGCATCAGGTTCCAGGTATGGAAGAACTCGTGGGCAAACTCGCGCGCCAGCGCGTGCGGGTCGGACGCGAGCTCGCGGCTGGGCGCGCCCAACACCACCGAATTGGCGTGCTCGAGTCCGCCGTACGCATCATCGGCGAGCAGAAAGTAGTACTGCTGGTAGTGCACCGCGCGGAACACATCCACCGTCTCCTCCACGATGCGCCGGATGCCATCCAGAAACGCCGTAGTGTCGAACGGCGTGGGCGTGGCGCCCGGAAGGTAGACGACGTGATGCGGCCGGCTGCCCGCATCGAAGGTCCACCGCCGCAAACGGCCCACCAGGATCTGCGATTCCATGAGATCGAAGGTGCTGTCGGCGTACAGCACGCCACGCTGCGAGCGAAGCGCGCTGGCCGCCATCCACCCCTTGGGCAGCCGCAGCCGCACCGACGCCGGCGCGCGCTCCGCCCCCACGATGTAGAGGAACGTGTGCGGCCCGCCGATCACGCCGCCGCGCGGCGTGAGATACGCCTTCCAGGCGGCCCGCGGCGGCGGGGTGACGGGGGGCCGGATCGTGGAACGCAACGTCAGCGAGGGTCCCGCGTTCGTCACCTGCC
>CBJLQC010000191.1:0-5692 GCA_966424955.1 uncultured bacterium
AGATCGGACTGTTCCGCATCGTGCAGGAAACCGGCGTCGCCTCGGGGGTGCGGCGTGTGGAGGCGTTGACCGGCACGGCCGCTTACCAGCGTGCCGTGGCGCAGGATGAAGTGCTGCGCAACGTCGCAGCCCGCCTGAAGACGACGCCGGACAACGTGCAGCGGCGCGTGGAGCAGATTACCGAAGAAGTGCGCGAGCTGCAGCGCCAGCTCGAGAAGGCGCGCCAGTCGGGCGCCGCCGACATCGTCGGGCAGCTCGTGCAAGGCGCGCACAGCGTGAACGGCGTGCGCGTCATTGCCGCCGAAGTGGATGTCCACAACAACGACGAGCTGCGCGCGCTGGGCGACCGCATCCGCGCCGGCATGGGCAGCGCAGCCGCCGTGCTGATTGCCCGGCTGGGCGAGCGCGTCGCGCTCTTCGCGCTGGTCAGTGACGACTTGATCAGCAAGGGTGTGCGCGCCGACGCAATCGTAAAGGAGATCGCCGCCCTGACCGGTGGCAGCGGTGGCGGGCGCCCGCACATGGCGCAGGGCGGTGTCGGTGATGCCACGCGCATCGGCCTGGCCCTGGAGCGCGCGCCCGAGATCGTGCGCAAGCTGCTGGCCGGCGCATGAGCAGCGCGGCGGCGTGGCTCGAAGCGCAGATCACGGACGCGCCGCCGCAGCTGCGCGCGCGCATGCTCGCCGAAGTGCGCGACGCTGCAGCGATCCCCGACGCGCTGGCCGCGGCCGCGCGCGCCTGCCTCGCGCGCGTGCTGCGCGATCCCGACGGTTCAGAGGCCGCGCTCGATCTGCTCGCCGCTGATGCGTTGCTCACCCACGCGTGCGCGGCCGCCGCGGAGCAAGGCGAGGCCGAGCTGGCCGCCTTCACCAGCGCGCTCGACGCCGCGCACTTCCAGCAGCTGCTCGACCGATCCGCATGAATAACCCGATCGCCGCGCATCTCGAGGGACTGAGTGACACCGCGGCCCGCTCGGCCACCCAGCTCGCCGACCAGGTCACGCAGCTGGCGGATGTGGTGCGCGCCTGCATTGCGGCCAATGGCAAGCTGATGTTTTGCGGCAATGGCGGCAGCGCCGCGGACGCGCAGCACGTCGCGACCGAGTACGTGGTCCGCTTTCGTCGCAACCGGCGGCCGGTCGCTGCCATCGCGCTCACCACGGACACCTCACTGCTGACCGCGGCCGCCAACGATTTCGGTTTCGACCAGGTGTTCGAGCGGCAGGTGCGCGCGCTCGGCCGCCCCGGCGACCTGCTGTTCCTGCACTCGACGTCGGGCGAATCGGAGAATCTGCTGCGCGCCGCCGCGGCAGCGCGCGACATGGGTGTGCGCACGATCGCGCTGCTCGCCCGCGGCGGCGGCCGCCTGAAGGACATGGTCGACACCGCCATCGTCGTGCCGACCGACAACGGCGCGCACGCGCAGGAGATCCACCTGGCGATCAGTCACGCGCTGTGTGATTTGCTGGAAAGCGAGCTGACATGACGCCGCCACCCTTCGCGCCCGCGCTGCATGAAGCGCGCGCCCTCGAGAAGGAGCAGGCGCTCTTCTATCGCGTGCTGAGCGCGGAAGCGGAGGCGCAGGGCAACCAGGAAGACATCGAGGCGCTCAACGGCCTGCTGGCCGACGAGCAGCATCACCTTTCGCGACTGTCCGTGCGCCTGGTCGAGCTGGGCGAGGAGCTGGCGCCCTTGAGCGACGCGAATCTGCCCAGCGAAGCCGTTTACGCCACCTGGCGTGACGTCGCACGCATCCGCGAGCGCAAGGAGATCGCCCGCTACGAAGACATCCTCGAGCTGGAACTGGATGCGGATACCGAGGCGATGATTCGCGGGTTCCTGGAAACGGAACGCGCCCACGAGATGCACCTGGGCGGGAAATACACGGGCGCGTGACTACGGTGCGCTCCACGTTTCTTGAATGGAGATGGTAGGATGGGGGCGATGTCACTCGCGCGCGACCAGATCGACGCCGTTCAAATTATAAAAATGGATTTTAATGCGGCGACGCCCGTGCGAATTCACGACCATCATCGCCCCCATCACGTACATCTCCTTTCAAAGAACGGCGAGCGCACCCGGCTTTCAAGGAGTGGCGGATGCTCCCGATAAATCTCCAGGGAAGAAAAGCCGTGGTCACCGGCGGCTCGCGCGGCGTCGGCCGGTCGATTGCCTTGATGCTGGGACAGGCCGGTGCCGATGTCGGCATCTCGTTCTTCAATCGCGAGCAGGACGCGGAAGCCGTCATTGCCGAGCTGCAGGGCATGGGAGTCCACGGCTGGGCGGTGCGTGGCGATCTGTCGAAGCCGGATGATGCGCAAGCGCTTTTCGATTATGCGCGCGAGGAGTTCGGCACACTCGACATCTTCGTGGGCAATGCCGGGATCTGGGAGCCGGCCCCCGCGCCGCTCGCGCAAATGACCGACGTCCAGTGGCGGAAGACCGTCGGCATCAATCTCGATTCCATCTTCTATACCACGCGCGCCGCCATCCGTATGCTCAATGATGGCGGCCGCATCGTCCTGATCAGCTCCACCGCCGGTCAGCGCGGCGAAGCGGAGCACGGCGACTACGCGGCGTCGAAGGGCGCCATCATCTCGCTGGTGAAAGGCGTGGCTGTCGAGCTGGCCGCGCGCGACATCACCGTGAACTGCGTGGCGCCCGGCTGGATCGACACCGAGATGGCGGCAGTGCCGTACGCGGCCGGCGGACGCGAGCGGATCCAGGCCGGCATTCCACTCGGACGTGTGGCATCCGCGGACGACGTCGCCGGTCCGGTACTATTTCTTTGCTCACCTCTGGCGCGTCACATCACGGGCGAAATCCTGAATGTGAACGGCGGTGCGGTGCTCTGCGGTTGAGTATGAATACCATCCAGCTGGACGCACCCGCGGCGGTGCTGGAGATCGCGACGAAGCTGGAGGCGGCCGGGTTCGAAACCTGGACCGTGGGCGGCGCCGTGCGCGACGCGCTGCTCGGTTATCACCTGGCCGACTGGGACCTCGCCACCCGCGCGCGCCCCCAGGATGTGCAACGCATCTTCAAGCGGACCGTGCCGGTCGGCATCGAGCACGGCACGGTCGGCGTCCTCGCGAAGGATGGCGTGTTGTACGAGGTGACCACCTTCCGGCGTGATGTCGAGACGTTCGGGCGCCACGCCGTCGTCGAGTTTGCGGACGATGTCGAAGAAGACCTGGCGCGCCGCGACTTCACCTTCAATGCCATTGCCTGGCATCCCATCACCAAAGAGCTGCGCGATCCGTATCACGGTTTCGATGACCTGCGCAACGTTTTGCTGCGCACGGTGGGCGCGCCGCAGGAGCGGTTCGCCGAAGATTACCTGCGCGTGCTGCGCGCGTTGCGCTTCGCCGGTCATTTCGTGTTGCGGATCGATCCCCCAACCTGGGCGGCGTTGCAGGAGGCGACCCCGCAGCTGCCCATGTTGTCGGCCGAGCGCGTGCGCGAGGAGCTGTGGAAGGTATTCACGAAGACGCGCCATGCTTCGGCGACGCTCCGGCTGTATGCCGAATCCGGTGTATTGCGCGTGCTGTATCCCGAGCTCCACGCCGTGCTGGAGCTGCAGCAGGAAACCGATGTGCCGCTCTGGACCCACACACTGGCCGCGATCGATACCGTGCCGGTGACGCGCCCGGTGTTGCGCATGGCGCTGCTGCTCCATGCCGTCGGTACGCCGACCGCGAAGGTAAAGGATTTGCGCGGCAAATGGCGCTTCATCGGTCACGAGATCCTGGGAGCGCGCACCGCCGAAGAAGTGCTGCGACGCCTGCGTGCTTCGAATGCCGACATCGAGCACATCACGCACCTGGTGCAGATGCAGTCCGAGCTGTTCCCGCCCGATGCTTCGGACGGCATGGTGCGTCGCTGGCTGGTGCAGATGGGCCTGTCGTATGTACGTGATTTCTTCCGGTTCCGCATCGCGCACGCGCGTGGCGCGGGACTCGCGCACCCGCGTGATCTGGCCGAGCGCTGGCGGCACGCGCATCGCCTGATCCTGCAGCACCCGCCGCTGAGCGTGGGTGATCTGGCCATCAATGGCCGCGACCTGAAAGCGCTCGGCTTGCAGCCGGGGCCGCACTTCGGTGAGCTGCTGGACGCATTGATGCTGCGTGTGCTGGAGCATCCGGAGCTGAACGACCGGGAAACTCTGCTGCGCATCGTGCAGACGGATTTTCTGGCATGATCTCCGGCATCCTGTACTCGGCGCTGGCCGCCCTGGGCGATGTGCTGGGCGGCCTGCTCATCCTCATGCCGTTCAGCCGCGATGCCGATTGGAGCAAACGGCGACGGCTGCTCGGCGCGCTGGTCGCCTTCGGCGCCGGTTTCATGCTGGCTGTCGGATTGCTCGAGATGCTGCCCGCCGCTTTCGACCTGAACGGCGGCCTCACGGCCGTGCTGGTCGGTTATCTGGTCGTGCATGTCACGCAGCACACGCTCACCCCACACTTCCATTTCGGGGAAGAGACGCACTCCGAGGAAATGGTCTCCGAAGGCATTGGCGTGTGGGCGCTGGTCGGGCTGCTGCCGCACTCCTTCTTCGATGGCGTCGCCATCAGCAGCGGTTTCATGACCGACCGGGCGCTGGGCGTGCTGATCTTCGGCGCCGTGATCCTCCACAAGGTCCCGACCGGTGTCTCACTCGCCAGCATTATGCTCGCGAGCGGGAACTCGCGGCGGCGCGCACTCGTCGCCGTCCTGCTCATCGCGGGCGCCACCGTGCTGGGCGCCGTGGTGACGCCGGCGGTGGCCTCGCTGGCCCGCTACGGTCTGGCACTGGCCGCCGGTGTCACGATTTATGTGGCGGCCTCGAACCTGGTGCCGGAATCGCAGCGCGAGCGGGGCTTGATCATTCCGGCGGCGCTGCTGCTTGGTGTGATCGCGTTTTACCTCGCACGCCTGTTGCTGCCCCTGTAACCGTGATGGCCATCCGGAAGCGCGAGGACACGTCACCCAATCTGTTTACCAGCAGCGTGAACAATCAGCCGCTGGCCGCGCGCATGCGCCCGCGCACGCTCGACGACATTGTCGGACAGCAGCACCTGCTCGGACCGGGCAAAGCGCTGCGCACTGCCATCGAGCGAGGCAACATCGGCTCGATGATCCTGTGGGGCCCGCCCGGCACCGGCAAAACGACGCTCGCCCGCGTGATTGCCAACGTCACGCACCGCGTGTTCGCGCCGTTCAGCGCGGTGAGTGAAGGCGTGCCGCGCATCCGGCAGATCGTCGCTGAAGCGGAAGCGCGCCTGCGCTCCGGTGCACCGCCCACCATTCTCTTCATCGACGAGATCCACCGGCTGAACAAGGCGCAGCAGGACAGCCTGCTGCCGCACGTCGAGGAAGGCACGGTGACGCTGATCGGCGCGACGACGGAAACGCCCAGCTTCGAGATCAATGGCGCGCTGCTCTCGCGCGCGCGTGTGTTCGTGCTGTCCGCGCTGCAACCCGCCGAGCTGGAAGTCCTGCTGCGACGCGCCCTCGCCGATGAAGAGCGCGGCCTGGCCGGCATGAAGCTGGCTGTCACCGATCACGCCATCACGGTCATCGCCGAGCTGGCGGATGGTGACGCGCGGCGCGCGCTGACCGTGCTGGAAGCCGCGGCCATGCACGTCGGCGCAGGCGGCCGCATCGACGAGCCCGACAAGAATTGGAAGTTCAACTTGGGCGACGTCGACGAG
>CBJLQC010000192.1:0-5669 GCA_966424955.1 uncultured bacterium
GGCGGCAAGTCGCGACCGTCCGCGTCGAAGAACAGGATGTCCACGACCTTCGCGTCGAAGGGCGAGCGCCGCACATGGATGCCGCCCACCTCGCGTCCGTGGTGCACGGCGTGGCGGACCACCGGGATGGGCATGACCCGCAGATCTTCCGCGTTCACGCCCGCCGACATGAAGCCGACCATGAGGGCGCGATTGATCATGCGCGATGCGGCGTCGGAATCGCGCGACGTCGCCACGTACGAGCCGGGACCCAGCATTGCGCCATAGGCACCGGCCAGCCGCACGGCGATCTCCGGCGTGAGCTCGAAGTTGGGCACGCCACTGACGCGCGCGCCGCTGAACAGCGAGCGTTCCCAGGCTTCGCCCCAGATCAGCGAGTGCGTGAGCGCCGCGCGCTCCTCCACGACTTTTTCGGGCCAGATCTTCACATTCGGGCCGACCGTCGCGTAGTCACCGACTTCGGAGCGGTCGGACAGGATGCAGTTTTCGCGGACCACGGCGCCCTTGCCGATGCGCACGCCGCTGGCGCAAACCCCTTCCTGCAAACGGCTGCCCGCGCCGATGTGACAGTTCTCCCAGAGCACGGCGTGTCCGAGCGAGACGCCGTCCGCGATCTGGCAGTCGCTCCCGATCACGACGTTATCGAGCGCCGCACCGTCGCCGATGCGAGCGCTGCGACCCACGATGACGGTGCCGTTCAACTTAACGTTCGCGCCGATGCTCGCATCGCGGTCGAGCGTGACAACCGCGCCGTCATGTTCGCTCGTCTCGCCGTACAAGCTCAGCTTGACGCGCCCGGCCAGCACATCTTCGTGGGCGAGCCGGTATTCATCGAGGTTGCCGATGTCGCGCCAGTATCCCTTGGCAATGTGTCCGAACAGGCCGGCCGACTCGCGCAGCATTTTCGGGAAGAGATCCTTCGAAAAGTCGAAGTTGGTGCGTTGCGGGACACGCGCGAGCGCGCCCGGCTCGAGGATGTAAATCCCGGTGTTTATGGTGTCGCTGAACACCTCGCCCCAGGTGGGCTTTTCCAGGAAGCGTACGATGCGGCCGGTCGTGCGATCGACGATCACGATGCCGAAAGCCAGGGGATTGTCGACCGAGGTGAGCGCGATCGTCGCATCCGCGCCTCGTTCCTGATGCTCCCGGATGGCGACCGACAGGTCGAAGTCGGTCAGCACATCGCCGCTGATGACGATCACCGGCTCATCACCGATCAGCTTGTCGGCATTGCGGACCGCGCCCGCCGTGCCGTAATCGGCATCCGCGGTCACGTACTGCATCTTCACGCCGAAGCCGGAGCCGTCGCCGAAATGCGAGGTGATGTGCTCGGGCTGGAAGTAGAGAATGGAGATCAGGTCGGTGATGCCGTGGCTGCGCAACAGCTCGACGATGTGCTCCATGATGGGCCGATTGGCGATGGGGACCATCGGCTTCGGACGATTTATCGTGAGCGGCTTCAAGCGTGTGCCGAAGCCGCCGGCCATGATCACACCCTTCATAGCGCGATAGCTTATTTCCTCTCGCGCCCGCAGGCAAACGGACGTACTCTATGTAATAAATGGAACGAATTCACACGAAAGAGGCGGCGGAAGCCGTCCTGCGCGAACTGCCCTCGGTGCTCGGCGCATTCGTGCGCGAAGACGTCAACGGCCATCCGCGCGAGGTGCATCTGCTGGTCGCGCCCGGGCCCAACGTCAAGCTGCTCGCCCAGGACGTGCGCGATCTGCTGGAGGAGCGCCTGGGCGTGCCGGTCGACCAGCGCGTGATCAGCATTGCGCAGCTGGCCGAGGACATTGCCGATTTCGGCGAATCGACCATTGCCGATCTCACCGAACCGGTCGTGGCCGAGGACCGCACGCGCTTCGTCGGGCTGGAAGCCGAGATCCGTGACCAGCGTGTGCTGGTGCGCTGCCGGCTGCAGCACGGCAGCGATTTCCATGATGGCGAGGCTTCCGAGCTGGACGTAGGAGTGGGCCGCGCCCGCGCGGCCGTGGCTGCGACATTGAAGGCGGCCCGCCAGGTCGCACGCGATCAAGTCCGCCTCGAGGTCGACGCGGTCTCCATGATCCACGCCTTCGAGCGTGATTACGTGCTGGTTTCGATCCTGACCGGCGCCGCGCGCTTCGGTCGCGGCCTCGTGCATCTGACCGGCGCACAGCCGGTCGAGCTGGATGTGGAAAGCGCGGCCGCCCTGGCCACCCTCAAGGCGGTCAATCGCGTATTGGCGAAGGTCCTGGACTAGTTCGCGCGCAGCAGCGAAGTCAGCGAGTAATAACGAGGAGAGTTGGCCTGGCGCAGCACGGTGCGCAGCCGGTGCAGAATGCTCAGCGCCGCGCCGATCTGGGCTTCGGCGGCCCCGACCAGGCGGGCCAGCTCGTGCGCGTCGCCGTTTCCTGCCCGTTGCAGCTCGCGCCAGACCTCACGCTCGAGCGCGGAAACGTGGCCCAGCAGCGCGTATTCCGAGCTCAGCTCAGCAACCAGCGCCAGGCGGTGGCGGACCAGCACTTCCTCGATCGGGTCGGTGTGCTCCTCGGCCAGCCCGCGCGCCAGGAAATAGACATCATTGGCGCGATCTTCCCGCTGGTAGTTCAGGATCAGCTTGGCGACGACCTCGTCGGCGCAGCTGTAGTCCAGCACGACGACCTGTGAGAAATCGAGGATGGAGATGCAGAAGGGGCCGAGCTCGCTGATCTGACTTTCGATACCGAGCCGGAGCGCCTGCCCTGTCGGCCGCGTCACCAGGTGCGAGAACAGACTGGCGACCGAGCGCGGCACCAACGTCGAAAGATCGATCGCAACCGGAATTACACCGGGGCTATTTGGCACTGCGCAGCATCTCCTGTGTTTCGGTAGCGGGGCGATCGGGCAGAATGATACAGATCTGTGCGCCCGGTAAATATGGAAGGTTTTCATCCAAAGGTGAACCTTCTTCCCAGGCCGGCACATCCGCGATGCGGGCCGTTCCGCTGCGGATCGAGAATTTTCCCCCCCAGCGGTTGACATTTCGGCGGATCTGCTGCAGTCCCTGTCCGCGACCCGGATCGTGAAAACGCGACATTCCGTGCATGAACGCCGATTCGAGCGCGGTCGCGTCGCTCCACCGCTCGGCAAAGCGCGTGGCGTGGGCGCTGGTGAGTGAAGCGCGGAATCCGATGCCGAGATCCATGACCGCGATGACGACGACTTTTCTACCGCCCAGCCGCCGCTTGTAGGTGTACGTCTGAGTGGCCACCCACCCACCCGCCTCGGCGTGCTCGATGATGTTCTGACAAACCTCGGACAGGATGACACTGAACTGCGCGGCCTGCGGCCGCGGATAATTCAGCTGTTTCGTCAGGATATCGATGGCGCGCCGGTTGACGCGATCCACGACCTCGTGCACATCCTGATGCGAGTTGACCGGCGTGATCTCGAGCAGGACATCGCTGCCGCCCTCCGGACGCCGGCGCCGCACGCCACCGTGGATCTCATACAGCGCCTCCGCATGCTCGAAGAAGTCCATGCGTGCCATGTAACCCACGACGTCGCCTTCATCGGGCAGCTGCAGGATGGGGGGCTCGCTGGTGCGTCCCGCGTACTGTCCGAGCGCGAGCAGGCCGAGCATGCCGAACGGATCGGCAAAACGCAGGTGCCGCGCATCCACCAGCAGACGCTGTCCGCTTTCCGGCTCGTAGCCGTCCAGCAGCTGGTCGAACGTATGCTCGTCCAGCGACGCGGGTACCGAGACGATCTTCACGTGCCTAGCTGGCCTCTCAGAAAGTGGTGTAATCCGGATGCGCCGCGGTGCTGCACGTTGCGGGCGGCCATCCGGTTGGCGTCAGCCATTGCGTCGCGCAACGGCGCTCCGGCGAGCAACCGAAAAAAGAAGGTCGCGCCCCACACGTCGCCGCAGCCGGTCGGATCGCCGTCATCGCCGGCCGCGGGCGCGGGGATCAGCTCGCTGGCCGCCGGTCCCGGTGCCGACAGCGTTTTGTGAAGGTGCAGTCCGGCGCGCCGCCAATGCAACGGCTGATCGGTGTAGGCCGGCGATGCGATGTACGCGGCCCCGCGCGAGCCGAGCGTGACCACCAGCAGGCGCAGCTCGTCACCGACGACTTCGGCGGCGAACCGCCAGGGATCACCCCAGAAATGCGCGAGAATGCCCAGCTCGTCTTCATTGACCTGCACGATGTCGAAGCAGTGCAGCCACTCGCGCCACTCGTGCAGCGGCCTGGGCACGCGCATGCCGTTCGCGTCGACGCCGAGCAGCAATGAATGCAGGTCCGCGTAGATGGGTCCGGGAAACCCGATGCGCAGTTTGCGCGCGGTGTCCAGGTCCATCTCGAAGCCCGAGATGAAGTTGATGTAGAGAGCATCCAGCGCGGGTAGCACGGGCGCGAGCTCGTCCCAGCGCCAGGGGCCGACGCCGCCGGTCAGCCGCTCGCAGCGGCGTTCCCGGTCCTGATAGCGCAGCTCGACGCGGTTGTTCGGCTGCGGCACGAGATGTATGGCCTGATCGAGCTGCAATCCGGGCAGCGTGCGCAAGAACGCGAACGCGCGCTCCTGCAGATCAGCGCCCACCTTCATGATCGGAACGATCTGCCAGTCATCGGACGCGGCCGCCTGCGCCGCGGCCAGCGCGTAGGCGATGCCACCCCACTCTTCGATCGGCTCGCGCCGCTGGTCGCGCGCGAAGATCCGGTCCCACACCATGGTGCCGACCACACCGATGCGCATCACCGCGCTAGATGACTCCGAAGTGTTCTTTCTTGAATACGCCGGCCGCGCCGATCACGCCGGCCGTCCCGGGCAGCTGCGCCGGACAGATCTGGCAGGCGTCGAGCGCGCTCTTGAAGGCACGACGCCGCACTTCCGAGCGCAGCGGCACAAAGAGATGATCGCCGGCCTTGGTGACACCACCCGAAATGACGATCATATCCGGATTGAAGATGTTGATGACGTTGGCAACGCCGGCACCCAGGAATTTCGCGGTCTCGCGCATCACTTCGTTGGCATACGGGTCGCCGTGGATGGCGGCTTCGTACACGGTTGCTGCCGTGATCTGCTCGAGCCGGTCGCTCACCAGGTCGGCGAGGAGGGATTCGACGCCTGCCTCCAGCCCTTCAATCGCCCGCCGCGCGATGGCCGGCCCCGACGCATAGGCTTCCAGGCAGCCGTAGTTGCCGCACGGGCATTTGCGGCCATTCGCCTCAATGGTCATGTGGCCGATCTCGCCGGCGGCATCGCTCACGCCATGGAAGATCTCGCCGTTCAGCACAATGCCGCCGCCGATGCCGGTGCCGAGGGTAAGACCAATGAGTGTGTCCACGTTGCGGCCGGCGCCCAGCCACCACTCGCCATAGGTGGCGCAGTTCGCATCATTGTCGAGGACGGCCGGCAGATTCACCGCGTTCGAAATCAGGTCGCGCAGCGGAAAGTTGCGCCAGCCCAGGTTGGGTGACTGAATGACCGTTCCGGTCGCGCGGTTGAGCGGGCCCGGCGCGCCGATGCCAATGCCGGCGAAGTCGGTACGCGTGCCGCCATGCTCGGCAACTACCTCCGCGCGCGCTTCTTCGATCAGCAGCACGATCTTGTCCACGACGTATTTCGCGCCGCGCTCGGCGTCGGTCGGCTCGCTCTTCAGCGCCAGTACATTGCCATTGCCACCGTCGATCGGCAGCACGCCC
>CBJLQC010000193.1:0-5668 GCA_966424955.1 uncultured bacterium
ATCCCGAGCTGCTGCCCAAGTACACGCATGCCTACACGTTGGACATCACGCGCCAGGCGCCGTGGGGGATGATCCGCATCGCGCCGTATTACCGGCTGACGACGGACAACTGGGAGTACTTCAAGATCGTCGACGAGCGCGGCGTGGCCACCCTCACGTGGATGAACACGAACGAAGTGAAGGCGTACGGCGGCAATGCTACGCTGTCGCTGCGCTCGGGCACGACCGCCAATGGCTTCCTGAATCTGAACATGTACCAGTACGAGCGGAACGCGAGTAACATCTCGGCCGCCTATTCGGGCGACGGCTTCCGCTGGGATGTTTCGGCGAACGGCATGATCCAGATCCGCCCCGGGACGAACGCCCAGGCGTTCGTGCGCTACCAGGCGCCGCAGGACATGCCGCAAGGACGCATCGGCGCGAACGTCTTCAGCTCGCTCGGCGTCCGCCACCAATTCATGAACAAGAAGGCCAACCTGAACGTCAGCGTATTCGATCCGTTCGCGCTCATGAAGTTCAGCTTCGAGACCCGCGACGCGACGCACGTCCAGAAGAGCGAGAACCGCATGCGCTTCCGCAGCGTCCGCGTGGGCTTGAGCTACAACTTCGGCAAGCCGCCGCAGCCCACTGCACGACGGCCGCAGGACGAGCAGCAGCCCGTCACCGAGCCGGCGCCCGCGATTCGCTAGACATCGCCGCACCGGCCGATGTATATAAGTGCGCCAGGGAGCACTCCCTGGCGCACTTGTGCATCGTCACTGCGCACCACACATCCGCCGCAGCGAAGGAGCGAACGTGGAGTGGACCATCGTCGGTATCAACTTCCTCTACGCCGGCCTCGGCGTCGTCCTGATGTACCTCAGCTATCGCCTGATCGACCTGCTCACACCTCAGGTGGACTTCCCGGCCGAGCTCAAACGCGGCAACGTGGCGGTCGCCATCTTCATCGCCGCGCTCTTCATCTCGATCGCCATGATCGTGGGTGGCGCACTGAATTGAGCAGGCTTAGCTACGCGCTGTGTGCGGTGCTGCTGCTGGCCGCGCCGGCGAGCGGGCAGCGCGTCGTCGACAACCAGGATCGCTACGACGACGTCTTCCGCAAATACAGCAAGCGCTTCTTCGGCGTGGGTTTCGACTGGCAGTACTTCAAGGCCCAGGGGCTCGCCGAAAGCGGGCTGGACCCCGCCGCGCGCAGCCCGGTGGGCGCGCGCGGCGTCATGCAGCTGATGCCCGGGACTTACGCGATGATCAAGAAGGCGCGCAGCGAAGAGTTCGGCAACATCGAAGATCCCGAGTGGAACATTGCGGCCGGCATCCTCTACAACCGCGACCTCTGGCACATCTGGGCCAGCACGCCCGATGACACCGAACGTCTGCGCTTCATGTTCGGCAGCTACAACGCCGGACCGGGCACGATCAGGCGCGCGACCCGCCTGGCCAAAACCCGCCAGCTCGATGACCACACCTGGGAAAGCGTCGAAGCCGTCGCACCCACCGTGCAGCGCTGGCGTTACAAGGAGACGCTGCCCTACGTGCGCAGGATCGAGGAAAACCACCGCACGCTGGCCGGTGCGTCGCGCAGCAAGCTGATCAAGCCGTCGCCAGCTGCGGCTGCGCAAACAGCCGGCCGAAGCGAGCGAGACAAAAGCGCGACGACGCAGAAAGCCGCTGCGCCACGCGCGGCGCCGCGCGCGCGTGCGCAGAAGCAGGCACCCGCTCAGCGATGATGTTCGTTCTGCTGGAAAGCAATGAACGCGTGAATCGCGCGTAGCGCTTCCGGATCGATCGTCCTGATCCGGATCTCACCACCTCGCGGCAGATCGGCGTAGCTGTACTGGATGAAGTCACGGCGCGCCGCCATCACCTGCGCGCCCGCCGGCTCCTGCCCGTGCACGAACTCGGACGTGCTGAAATCGCCGCGTCGCATCCTGGACATGACTTCCTTGAGATGAGAACGGATCGTGGCGACGTCGCGCGGATCGACCTCGTTGCGCTGCAGCTCGATCCGCCCGCCATCCTCCAGGGCCTCGAACTGATGCGTCGACATGTACTGGTCCACACCCATGGCGACCTGGCCGCGTCCCTGCATCTCGGCAAAGTCTTGGTCGGTGCGGCTTGTACACGATACGAGAGCAAGGGCAACCAAATGGGCGGTGGCGCTGTATCTTAGGACGGCCCGCAGCGTCCCGCGATTCTCTCCGAATGGCCTATGTGTTTGTGTCATAAGAGGTTAGATTATTCCAGCACTCTTTGAACCAGGCATGATACGAATAGCCAATGAAGCAATTTAGGCAATATGGGGCCCTTGGCACGCTCGGGCTGGCGCTCTGGGCGGCCGCGTGCAGCGACGGCTCGTCGGGCGGCAGCATGGCCGCCCCCAGTGGTCCGGCCAGCCTGCAGGTGATGGCGGGCGCGGGGCCGCAGACGGCGCCGGCCGGGACCAATGTAGCCGTCCCGCCGACCGTGGCGGTCAAGGACGCCGATGGCAACGTGATTCCCGGCCAAACGGTGGCCTTCGTGGTGACCGCGGGTGGCGGCACGGTGGCGAACGCTTCGGCTACCACGAATGCACAGGGCGTGGCCAGCGCCGGCACCTGGACGCTGGGCCCGGCCGCGGGGACGAATGTTCTGGAAGCGCGCGTCGCGGGTGTGACGGCGGCGCAGTTCACCGCGACGGCGACGGCGCCCTTGATGTCGAACTCGCCCTATGCGATCACGATCCGCTACATGGCGATCCCGACCGCGCGTCAGCAGCTCGCCGTAGACAACGCCATCGCGCGCTGGCAGACCGTGCTGACGCGCGACCTCGTCGACATCCCGGTGAATGCGCCGGTCAACGCGTGCTACACCGGCCAGCCGGCACTGAGCGAGCGCGTGGATGACATCCTGATCCTGGTCGAGTTCGTGGAGATCGATGGCAGCGGCAAGATTCTCGGTGAAGCCGGCCCGTGCTACGTGCGCAGCGACAACGGCCTGCCGGTGCTCGGGCATCTCAAGCTGGACGCCGCGGATCTGCGGTTGATGGAATCGAGCGGCACGCTCGATGATGTCGTGCTGCACGAAATCGGTCACGTGCTCGGCATCGGCACGTTGTGGCCGGACAAGGGGCTGCTGCAGGGCCAGGGCACGGATGATCCCGGCTTCCTGGGCGCGAACGCGATTGCCGCGTATCGCGCGCTGGGCGGCGCGCTGGCCACGGTTCCGGTAGAGAACACCGGCAGCGCGGGCACGCGCGATGGACACTGGCGCGAAACGGTATTCGGCAACGAGCTGATGACCGGCTGGGTGACGCGCGGCGGCAATCCGCTGAGCACGCTCACGATCTCGTCGCTGGTGGACCTCGGCTATGGCGCCGACTCGGGCGCGGCCAGCAGCTATGCGCTGAATACGTCGAGCGGCAGCACGATGGGCGTGCAGCTGAACGGTCGCGAGGTGATGAAGCGGCCGAAGTTCAAGATCGACCGGCACGGACAGAAGAAACAGCTGTAACGCGAGCCGCCCGTCGTTGGGTAACAAACTCGGGCGCGGGCGCGGGCGCGGATGCAGTCGCGGGTAACTGAACCGGGCGCGGTCCGCGCCCCCCGGTCCGCGCCCGGATGTGTTACCCGCGCCCACGTCCCGCGACCGAGTTAGTTCCCGCGCCCGCCCCCGCGCCCCCGCCCGCGCCCGAGTTCGTTACCCCTGCGTTCGTTACCCGCGCGTCGCTACCTTCTTCTTCCTGCCCGCTTTGTTTTTCGCGTAAACGATATCGTAACGCAAAGACACGATTCCGCTTTTCGGATACACCTGATGACTGCTGAGCCGAAGCGCTTTCCGCTCCGCGGCAGCGGGCAGGAACGGAATGCCGCCGCCCAGCAGCACGGGGATGACGGCCAGCTCGACAGTATCCACCTGTCCGATGGCGAGCAGACTGCGAAACGTCTGGCCGCCGCCGAACAGCCAGATATCCTTGCCCGGGTGGCTGCGCAGCTCGGTGAGCCGCGCCTCCAGTCCCTCGTTGATGATGGTGGCTTTCGGATGTTGTGCCGGATCGAGCGTGCTGGAGATGACGACGACCTGCTGATCGCCGGAGCCACCGCCCGGCAGCAGCGCGTAGGTGTGGCGGCCCATGAGCAGGGTGTCGAACTGCGCGAAATGTGCGGCGAAATCAATGTCCGGGTCGGCGACGATCCAGTCATACTCGCCATGCGGACCGGCGATGAAGCCGTCCAGGCTGCAGGCGACCTGGTAACGAATGCGGCGCATGCTTACCTCCTTGTGCGTCAATTCACCAGCTCGAAGTAACTGCCGTACCCTCCGGTATTGATCTTCTGCACGAACTCAGCGGCCGGCTGCACGATTTGCACGCTCATGTGGCCGGGCACCGCCTGCGCGTGGCCGCGGCCGCGCGCGAAGTAACTGCGAATGATTGCCGCGTTGGCGGCAAACGGCAGGGTGAGTGTGTTCGCGGCAAAATCCGGGAAAGTGCCGAACTGGAAGAGGTATTGCTCGACGTTGGACGTATAGAAGGCACTGACCTCGAGCCCGCGCTCGCGCACGAACGCGCCGATGGCGCGCAGCGCGTGTTGCCCGGAGAGGTCGCCGGTCACCAGCAGCAGGCGATTCGCCTTCTGCATGTCCTGCACGTAGCGCCAGCGCTCTTCCGTGGCCAGATAGCTGCCCAACGCGCCGCTGCGATCGCGCTCCAGGATCAGCTCGCGCAGCGTCGGATAATTGAGGCGCGGCGGGCGGTTCTTGCTGGTGTAGCGGATCTCGAGCCCCATGTCGTGGAACTCGCGCTGGAACTGGCGGATCGTCTCGACATCGAGCGCGCTCAGCGCGATGCCGGTCTGCTGCGCGTCCTGCAGCGCGCGCGCGGTCAAACGGTCGAGCTCGGCCGGCGTGCGGGTCGCGGTATCGAGGACCGCCAGGATCGTTTCGATCGGCTGGTCGGTCCATTTCCCGATATCGCCCGGCGGCTTGGCGCCAATCAGTCCGGCCAGGAACTCCATGCGGTTGCGCGAATGCAGGAACAGCGACCGGAAGATCAGATGCTGCAGCATGTTGTCGCGCCGGATGTCGATCATGAAGGCCAGCTGCGGCCGGATTTCCGCGATGTACGAGAAATTCTGATCGGGCCCCACGCCTATGTAGGCGCCACCGCGCACGCCCAGCTCGCGGAGCGCATCCAGCGCGTGCAGGTACGATGTCTCGTTGGAGATGAGATTGTCGGAATCGAAATAGCCGCCCTGCTCGGAGAGCCGTTGAAAGCTTTCCGCGATGCCCGGTTGCTGCAGCTGGTCGGCGGCATGCGGCTGCGGCGCGCAGGCGGGCTGCAGCGCCGCCAGCGCGAAGGCCGCGCACCAGAGGACTGCCCGGATGTGCGCCCTCACGTGGTCGGCCTTTCCGCCGGTCTGACGTACTTGTTGAACGCCTCGACAATGCGCCCCATGTAATCGAGCTGATGTTGTCGCTCCAGCAAGCCGTGCGGCTCGCGCGGATACAGTACGAGATCGACCGGCACGCCCTTGAGCTTGAGTGCCTGGTAGAGCTGAATCATTTGTTCGGGGTGCACCCGCTCGTCCGCCATACCCTGTCCGATGATCATGGGCGTCCGCGCGTTGCCCACATGTGCCAGTGGTGAGCGCTCCCACATGAGCAGCGGGTGCTCGTACGGCCACAGATCCCA
>CBJLQC010000194.1:0-5667 GCA_966424955.1 uncultured bacterium
GGCGCTCCGCGTTTCGCGTTACGTCAATGGAGTCGCCATGCGACATCGCGATGTGTCGCGCCTGATGTTTCCCGACTATCTCATCAACTCCATCACCAACGGCGTGCACGCGGCGACCTGGACCTGTCCGGATTTCCAGGCGCTGTTCGACCGCTTCATTCCGGAATGGCGGGCTGAGACCTTCAACCTGCGGTACGCGGTCGCCATCGATTACAGCGAGGTGCGCAAGGCGCATCGCGCGGCGAAGGAGCGATTGCTCGCGGAAGTGTCGACGCGCGCGCAGCGGATACTATCGCCGGATGTCTTTACGATCGGGTTTGCAAGGCGGGCGACACCGTACAAGCGCGCGGACATGCTTTTCACGGACCTGGAGCGCCTGCGCGGCATCGCGGGCGGCTCGGGCGGGCTGCAGATCCTGTATGCGGGCAAGGCGCATCCGCACGATCAGGGCGGCAAGGAGATCATTCGCCGGATCCACGAAGCAGCCGCGCGCGTGACCGGCGACGTCGACGTAGTCTATCTCCAGAACTACGACATGGAGCTGGCCGGCCTGCTGGTCGCCGGAGTGGATCTGTGGCTGAACACACCACAACAGCCGCAGGAAGCGTCCGGCACGAGCGGCATGAAAGCGGCGCTGAACGGCGTGCCCAGCCTGAGCGTGCTGGACGGCTGGTGGATCGAAGGGCACGTGGAAGGCGTGACCGGCTGGTCGATCGGCACGACCTGGCACGGCGAGAGCGACACCGCCGCGCAAGCCGAGATGCTCTACGACAAGCTGGAAAGCACCATCCTGCCGATGTATTACGAGCAGCCCGAGGAGTGGGTGAAAGTAATGACCCGTGCGATCGCCCTGAACGGCTCGTTCTTCACCGCGCAGCGCATGGTGCTGCAATATGCGCTGCGGGCGTATGAGCTGGAGGCGGCGGCCTCGGCGGTGAGATGAACTGCGCAACGAGTACTTCGTGGCGAAGTACTCGTTGCGACTTTTGACGTTTACTCTGCGGCGCCGGCGGGTCGCAGGCCGGCCTGCTCGGCAGGCGTTGCGGTGGTGGCTTTGTCGTTGCCGAGGTCGAGCGCGTTGAACAGCAGCGCGGCGACGGCCCCGCCCAGCAGGTTGGCGAGCAGGTAGATCCAGAGGCTGCCCGCGCCGACCAGTCCCATCATGACGATACCGACGGCCACGGCCGGATTGAACGCGCCACCCGAGATGCTGCCGACGGCATAAGCGCCGACCACCACGGTGAAACCAATGGCCAGACCGTAGTAGGAGTTGCCTTCCGTGCCGCGCGTCGTCGCCACGTTCAGCACCACGAAGCAAAGCGCGAAGGTGAACAGGAACTCGACCAGCAGCGATGGGCCGGTGGGCGGAATCGTGCTGATGATAGGGGCGCTCTGCTTGAGCGCGCCGACCGCCACTGCGGCAATGACGCCGGCCAGCACCTGGGCAACCCAGTAGCCGGCGAGATCGGCCGCGGTGGCTTTCCCGCGCAGCATGACCGCCAGCGTCACCGCGGGATTGTAGTGTCCACCGGAGATGTGGCCGCCGGCGTATACCATGATCATGAGAGCCGAGCCGATGGCGAGCGGCGCGAGGCCACCGGCACCCGGCTCCAGCACGACCATGCCGACAGTAAAGACGAGGAAGAACGTGCCGATGAATTCGATGACGAGCTTGCGGACCATGTTCGACCTTTGGTGGAAGAGGTGTCCGGCAACCTGCAGTACACTTTGATAGATGCAGCGCGGTGCCGGAAAGCGCCAGCGGGGTAGTAGGTTGCCATCATGAGTCGCAGAACCGGATCAGCCCATCTGCCGCTGCACGGCGGCCGCGCGCCTGCCTGGCTGTTCAGCCGCATGAAGCAGCTCGCGCCGGAGATCGTGCAGCTGATCGTGCAGGAGCATGGTCGTGATGCATTTCTGCAGAAGATCTCCGATCCGTACTGGTTCCAGGCCTTCGGCTGCGTCCTCGGCTTCGACTGGCATTCCAGTGGTGTGACCACCACGGTGTGCGGCGCGCTCAAGGAGGGGCTGCAGCCGCGCGCCGACGAGCTGGGCATCTACGTGGCGGGCGGCAAGGGCAAAGCTTCGCTGCGTACGCCGGCCGAGCTCTTCGACATCGGCAATCGGGTCGGCCTCGATGGCGCCCGTCTCGCCTACCACAGCCGGATGGCCGCCAAGGTGGACAGCGCGGCCGTGCAGGATGGCTTCGGCATCTATCACCACACCTTCATCGTGACGGCTGATGCGAAGTGGACCGTCGTGCAGCAGGGTATGCGTGAGGCAGACGGTATGGCCCGCCGTTATCACTGGCTGGGCGAGCGCGTGGATGACTTCGTCTGCGAGCCGCACGCGGCGGTGGCCAGCGATGCGCCGGCGCAGACCGTCCTCAATTTCGTCGCGCGCGAGTCAACCGACGCGCGCAGCGCGGTCGCCGAGCTGGCGCGCACAACGCCCGCGCATGTGGATCGCGAGATCGCCCGCATCATTACCATGCAGCTGCCGGTGCGCCACTGGATCGATATCAGGCACGACATCAACCCCGCGCATCTGCGGAAGGTGATGCTCGGCACCTATGAAGCAGCGCCTGCCGATTTCGAAGCGCTGCTCGCATTGCGCGGCGTCGGGCCGGCCGCGCTGCGCGCCCTCGCCCTCGTCGCGGAGGTCGTGCACGGCACGCCCACCAGCCTGCGCGACCCCGCGCGCTTCAGCTTCGCGCACGGCGGGAAGGACGGTCACCCCTTCCCCGTCGATCGGGCCACGTACGACCACTCGATCGAGTGGCTGCGCGACGCAACCGCGCGGGCGAAGATCGGCGACGCGGAGAAGGGGCGCGCACTGCGGAGGTTGGCGGAATTCGGCAAACTGCCCAACGAATAAACCGCAACGAGTACGTCGGTTGAGGCGCCGGTGCGCACTCGAACTCGCGGGTTGAGGGAGCAGGTGAAGAACCAAGAACCAGCCCTATCCCCTCGGCAGATACGCGCTAATCGTTGCGCAGTGCTCGTTGCGAAGTCTTCTTCATGGCTGCTTCGATTTCCTCGGCCGTCCGCGGCCCGCGCGACAGCCACTCCAGGCCGTTGGCCGTCACCAGGTAATCATCTTCGATGCGCACGCCGATGTTGTTGTAGCGCTCTACCATTGGCCGCACCTTCGCGATGAACGCGCGATTTTTTGGTGTGTCGGGCAGCATGTCCAGCAGCTTGGTGCTGATGTAGATGCCGGGCTCGATGGTGAAGACTTCTCCCACCTGGAAGTAGCCGGTCGGCGAGTACGAGTAGCCGCCGGCGTCGTGGACCTCGAGGCCGATGCCGTGACCGAGGCCGTGCGCCATGAAGAGGTAGACCTGCTTGCAGGAGAGCGGACGCCGCTCGCAGCTGCCGGCGGAAGCCCAGGGCGGGTCGAAAGTCGCGTCGGGCGTTTCGATCAGGCCCAGTTTGGCCAGCCCCGCGGCTTCCACGGCGCGCACCGCGGAATCGCCCACGCTCACGGGCACACCGGCGCGCGTCACCCGCTCGGCCGCGCGCTGCGCGTCCAGCACGATGTTGTAGATCGCGCGCTGATCCGCCGTCCACGTGCCGGACACGGGTGCGGTGCGCGTGACATCGGCGGCGTAGTCCTGGTACAGCGCACCCAGGTCCATGACCACGACTTCGCCGGCGTTCATGACCCGCTCGCCCGCGCGATAGTGGTAGCTGGTGGAGTTCGGTCCCGAGCCCACGATGCCGCCGAACGCAGGGCCCTCTGCGCCGCTCATCCGCCAGCGGTGCTCGACTGTCGCCTGCACTACCGCTTCCGTGACGCCCGGCTTGATGACGCGGAACGCGTCGTCGAAGCCTTTCATGGTGATATCGATGGCTCGGCGCAGCAGCGCGATCTCCGCCGCGCTCTTGCGGACGCGCAGCGAGTCCAGGATGCGGTGCGCATTGCGCGCATCCACGCCGGCCAGGAAGCGGGTACCACGGGTGAGCGAATCGCCCATGGCATCGCGCGTGGCGACGTCGTGCAACGAAAAGACCGGCAATCCTTCCGCAACGCGCGCGTCCAGCGTGGGGCGCAGGTGCTCCATGGTCCGCAGGCCGAGGCCGTGCGTGCGCACCACCGCCGTCGACTCGGGCAGGAAGCCGTTGTAGAGCTGCATCCGTGCATCGCGCGCGGGTGCGTAGAGCATGGCCTCCGCGACGCGGCCATGGCGCACGGTGAGGAGGAGCGCGGCATCGACTTCCTGGAAGCCGGTCAGGTATTGGAAGGCGGGCAGCTGTCGGAACATCCCCAGGTCATCGACCGGCTCGCGCGCGCCGAACGCGACCAGCACGCCGTTGCCGATATGCGCGGCCAGCGAGTCCCGGCGCGCGGCGTACTCGTCCGTGCGGATCTGCGCCTGCCCGGCCGACGCCAGCGACACGAGCAAGAGCAGGAGCATCAGTTTACGCATGTTTGCCACCTCAAATGGATACCTTGCCACGCGGGGTGTCCACCCGCATGCTCAGGAGCATCTTAACCGGGGCGCTGCGCTCGCGACATGGGATATACGATAGACGATCTGCTGCACCTGCTCGATCTCGAGCCGATCGAATTCAACATTTACCGCGGCTCCAATCGCGACATCGGATCCGGTCGCGTATTCGGCGGCCAGGTGCTCGCGCAGGGTCTGGTTGCCGCGCAGCGCACCGTCGACGAAGAGCGCATCGCCCACTCGCTGCATGGCTACTTCATACTGCCGGGCGACCTGAATGTGCCGATCGTCTACTTCGTGGATCGGCTGCGCGATGGGAAGAGCTTTACCACCCGCCGCGTCACGGCCATTCAGCACGGCCGCGCCATCTTCAACATGTCGGTATCGTTCCAGGTACGGGAGCCGGGGTTCGAGCACGAGCTGCCCATGCCGGCCGTGCCGGCGCCCGAATCGCTGCGCTCGGAGCTCGAGATCATTCGCGCCGGCGCGCACCAGGCACCCGAGGCCGTGCGCCGGGTCATCACGCAGGACCGGCCGATCGATTTCCGCATCGTCGAGGAGATTCACCCCTTCGATCCGCAGAAGCAGCCGCCGCTTCGTCACATGTGGATGCGGGCGATCGGCAAAATGCCCGACGATGAGCTTTCCCATCAGGCGGTCCTCGCCTACGCATCCGATTACGGCCTGCTGGGCACCGCGCTCCAGCCGCACGGCAAGAGCTATCGCCGGTCGGACGTGCAGGTGGCGTCGCTCGATCATTCCCTGTGGCTGCACCGCCCGGCGCGCGTGGACGAATGGCTACTGTATGCCATTGACAGCCCGACGGCGGCGGGCGCGCGCGGATTCTCGCGCGGTACCATCTTCACGCGCACGGGACAGCTGGTCGCTTCGGTCGCACAGGAAGGGCTGATGCGTCCGCGCGAAGGCTGATTCGCGGGTGGTATCGGGCTTGCTACTGCTCGTCCGTCTCGCGAATACGTGAAGGAGGCGAGCCATGTTCGATCGACGCATCATGCCACCGCTCATCATTGCGTTCACACTGCTCGCGGCCGCGCCGCCGGCCTTTGGACAGGGCAAAAGCGGCGAAAAAGGCAAGCAGGGCGAAGCCCGTGGCAAGCAGCAGGGTGGCAACTCCGGCCAGGCGCAAGGCCAGCAGCAGCGCGGCAATCAGGGCCGCGGGCAGCGCGCTCAGCAACCGGACAACCGCGGCAACC
>CBJLQC010000195.1:0-5646 GCA_966424955.1 uncultured bacterium
AACGTGCCACCCATCCAGCCGCCGGCACCCAGCAGCGCGACCGCGGCCAGCTCGATGACGAAGTTGATCCACGATGTCGTGTCCTGCACACCATCACGCAGCACCAATGAGAGCGTAAACAGGATGACGGCCGACAGATTGACGATCATGTGCCTGGTCGCGCGCTGTTTGCCCGTGCTGCGCGGCGGCACAGTGTAGAAGTAGTCGATGAATCCCGGCACGGCCGCGACCAGCGCACTGGCAACGCCGACCACCGCCAGCCAGCCGCCGATGCGCACGAGCTCCGCTTCCTCGATAAGCAGGCCCGCGGCGTTGAACCCGAATGCACCCACGAGGAATGCAAAGGGAAACGGAATCAGCGCCGGGTGAATGGGGTGTCCTTTGAAGCTCGCCGTGCTGCGCATGCCGCACCTCACTGTCAGTCGCGTCGTTGATCGGTCTGTTTCAGTCGCCCGCATCAGCACGCGCGCCACGAGAATCTGCCACCATCGGCATCGCACATGCCGTGGGCATTAATTCTGCCACGAAAGCAGGTATCGCCGGCAGGAGGTGCGTTTTGTTGTCTGCACGTCGTCTTGCGCTGGTCGCCGCCATCACCTTGCAGCTGATGGCCTGTGCCAGCTCCGCGCGTCTGACGGTGTCGGCGGGCACGGGACCCAGCCCCACTCTCCCCGCGCCGCAGACCTCGCCGATCCCGACCGTGAAGGTCGCCAAAGCCGTGGGCTGGCCGGCCGATGTTACACCCGCGGGCGCAGCCGGTACGCGCGTCACCGCCTTCGCGAGCGGTCTCGATCATCCGCGCTGGCTGCTGGTGCTGCCCAATGGTGATGTGCTGGTGGCCGAGACCAACGCACCGAAGCGGCCGGAAGATGCGAAAGGCATCAGGGCTTTCGTCATGGGCATCTTCATGAAGAAAGCGGGCGCCGCGGTGCCCAGCGCCAACCGGATCACGTTGTTGCGCGACGCGGATGGCGACGGCGTCGCCGAAACCCGCTCCACGTTCCTGGAAAACCTGAACTCGCCCTTCGGCATGGCGCTGGTCGGTAACACGCTGTACGTCGCGAACACGGATGCGATCGTGCGTTTTCCCTACACGGAAGGTGCCATGCGCATCACCGCGGCGCCCGTGAAGGTCGCGGATCTGCCGGCCGGCTTGCGCAATCATCACTGGACCAAGAGCCTGATCGCGAGCGCGGACGGGTCGCGTTTGTATGTAGGCGTGGGCTCGAACAGCAACGTCGCCGAAAACGGCATGGCGGAAGAGCGCATGCGCGCGGCGATCCTGGAGATCGATCCGGCGACCGGCGTGCATCGAGTGCATGCGTCCGGCCTGCGCAATCCCGTGGGGTTGGCGTGGCATGATGGCGTGTTGTGGACCAGTGTGAACGAGCGCGACGAATTGGGCAGCGACCTCGTGCCCGACTACATCACGTCCGTGCGCGACGGCGGCTTCTACGGCTGGCCCTACAGTTATTACGGCCAGCATGTCGATGAGCGCGTCGAGCCGGCGCGGCCCGACCTGGTGGCGCGCGCCATCGTTCCGGACTATGCGGTTGGCCCGCACACGGGCTCGCTCGGGCTGGCCGATGCGCAGGGGACGAGCCTGCCCGCGCCTTTCCGTGACGGCATGTTCGTCGGCCAGCATGGCTCGTGGAATCGCTCGCCGCGCAGCGGCTACAAAGTCATCTTCGTGCCGTTCCGTAACGGACGCCCGGCCGGCCAGCCGATCGATGTATTGACGGGATTCCTGGATGAGGAAGGCCACGCGCGCGGTCGGCCCGTGGGCGTAGCGATCGATACGCGCGGCGCACTGCTGGTCGCCGACGACGTCGGCAACGTTGTATGGCGCGTGAGCGCCGTGCAGCTCACCCGGCGGTGAGCTGAGCGGCCAACCGTCCGAGTGGCATAGCGAAATGCGCCAATCCGCAATGTGGGAGCCTGCCCCCTTACGGGACCCGTCCCACGCCCCAGAGCGGTTTCGCGAGCTGCGCGTCCCATGTCAGCCACAGGGCAGCCAGCTCCTTCACCTTGTCGGCGTGCGTGGCCGCCAGGTCGCGCGACTCGCTGAGGTCGTCCGCCAGGTTGAAGAGCTGAGCCGCGGACAGGTCACGCGGCACGTTGTGATCGACGTCGCGTAACGCACCCTCCGGCGAATAAACCAGCTTCCAGTCGCCCTGGCGCACGGCCATGTGCTCGCCCAGGCGCCAGAACAGTGCATCGTGCGGCGCGCCGCTAGCCGTGCCCGCCAGGTAAGGCAGCAGGTTCACACCATCCAGCTGCCACTCCGGTTGCACCGCGATGTCGGCCGCCGCCAGCGCGGTGGGCAGCACGTCGAGCTGAATGATGGGAAACTCGACGACGCGATTTTCCGGGAGCCTCCCCGTCCAGCGCATCGCGAACGGCACACGGATACCGCCTTCCCACGTCTGCCGCTTGGAGCCGCGCAGTGGCGCATTGCTCGAAGCATTGACCGACGTTCCCGCCATGGTGGGGCCGCCATTGTCGCTGAAAAAGAACACCAGCGTCTGGTTGTCCAGCCCGGCCGCGCGCAACGCATCGAGGGCGCGCCCTACACCGTCATCCATGGCCGCGATCATGGCCGCATACGTGCGGCGCCGCTCGTCGGTGATGTGCGCGAAGCGCTCGAGGTAGGGCGGCGTCGCGTGCATGGGCGTGTGCGCGGTGTTGAAGGCGAGGTACAGCAGGAACGGCTGCGCCTGGTTGCGCTGGATGAAGTCGACCGCGCGATCGGCGATGGCGTCGGTCAGATAACGTGGCTCGCTGACCGGACGTTTGCCGTCGAAAATTGCCAGGCGCCCGGTATCCGGCGTCTCGAAGTAGCTGTGCGCACCGCCCAGGAAACCGTAGAACTCGTCGAAGCCGCGCTCCATCGGATGGAATTCCGGCTGGAAGCCGAGGTGCCACTTACCGAAGAGTCCGGTGCGGTACCCCTGCTCACGCAAGCGATCCGCGATGGTGAGCTGGCCGAGCGGCAGCCCGGCGGCCGTTCCCGACATCGGGGTCGGATTGAATTCATGACCAAAGCGCTGCGGGTAGAGGCCCGTCAGCAGACCAGCCCGCGTCGGACTGCAGTACGGGCCGCTCACGTAGGCGTTGGTGAAGCGCACGCCGGCCCGCGCCAGGCGATCGATGTTCGGCGTAGCGATGTCGGTGCTGCCCTGGAAGCCGAAGTCGGCATAACCGATGTCATCCGCGACGATGATGACGATGTTGGGCGGACGGGTTTGCGCATGGGCGGCATGAAATGCGAGCAACACGAGCAGCACGGCGTGGCAGGCCTTACGCATAATGCCTCGGGTGAGAAAAGGTCGAGCTGGATCCGGCGCACATGCCGTCGTTGGACCGTTGGATATACGCTACCGCGACGGACCTTTCCAGTCCCGGACGAACGCGCGGGCCGACAGCACGGTTCCGCCAGGCGGCCGACAACAGTTCACCCGTTTTCGGCGTCTAACCACGCGTCTCCATCACCTTTTCCCGAGCAGGTGGCATGAACATGCACAGGCGTGATGTGATCCTCGCGGGATTGTCCCTCCTTACCGGCGCGCACGCATTCGTGCCTCGTCGCGTGCAGTCCCAGGCGCAGGACCCGGCGGCGCGGCTGCTCCGCGCGCTGCAGGCCAACCGGATGCCCCCGACCATGACCGGCCGGCCCGCGGGACCGGGCTGGGATTGGCTGGTGCAGCAGGCACGCGATGCGACATTCACGCTGATCGGCGAGCAGGCAGGCGTCGCGGAATCGGCGCAACTCGCCGCCCCCCTGTCCG
Organism: uncultured bacterium; assembly: GCA_966424955.1. Lineage (GTDB taxonomy): Bacteria > Gemmatimonadota > Gemmatimonadetes > Longimicrobiales > RSA9 > CBJLQC01. The sequence goes on from CBJLQC010000195.1 coordinate 3,789, forward strand.
CGACCCTGCGCGCGTCCGGCTACGCCCGCATCGCCGTCGGGCTTTCGCCCGCCATCGCGCATGACATGGAAGCCGCGGCGCGACGCAGTGGCATGCCAGGCATCGCGGATCTGCTGCGTACGCCTAGCGTCTGGACGTTCTACAATCTGCGCGAAGAAGCGCAATTCGTGACCGACGTCATCGCGGCCGCGCCTCGTAACGAAAGGGTTTTGTGGGGATACGATCGCGAGATTTTCAGCGATCGCTATCTGATTTCGAAACTCGAGGCGAAGGTGCCGGCGCGTGCGCGCGAACCGCTGGCGCGGTTGAAGCTGGCATCGGCCAATGCCTGGGCGGCATTCGAGCAAAGCCGGAATCCCGACGACATGTTCCTGCTGGCCGGCGATCCTGCCCTGGTGACGGCTCTCAGAAACGCGTGGCCGAAGCCGGATGCCGAGAGCGATGCCATCCTTCGTACGCTCGAGGCATCGCTGGCCATCGAAGCCGCCGAACGGAACGGAGGTGCGTGGCCCTACCTGCAACGCCGTGCCGCGTGGATACGTGAGAACCTGGCTGCGCTGATCAACGATGGTCAGGGACGCACACCGCCGCCAAAAATCATGATCAGGGGCGGGTACACGCACATGATTCGGGGCGCCAATTATTTCAATCTGTTCGAGCTCGGCGCGCTGGCGGATACGGCAGCGACACTCGCCGGCGGCCGCTCCTTCCATGTCATCGTGCTGCCCGGACCGGGCTCACGGCAGGCGGTGCCGGCCGGCCGCCGCAGCTTCAGTGCGGTCTCGAGCGATGAGTTCGACGAATTCCAGGCGAGCGACCAGCGGCTCACCCGCGTGCTGTCACGAAGCGATGCTGCCGCCACGAAGTGATCGATCTGCGCGCACTGCGTCCCCTGGCCATACGCGGCCTCGAGGCCTGGAACTCCGACGTGGTGCGCACCATCCACGGCTACGACGCGGCCGTGATCTGGAAAGGCGCCCACGCTTCGACGACACTGGAGTGAGACAGCTTCGTCGAGATCAGATCACGATGAACCCTTCCAGCTGCGCTGCCTGGCGAAGCGCTTCGTCGCTCGCCACCAGCTCATACCCTTCGTAGCGCCCCGACCAGACCAGCGCAGCACTCAGCTGCAACGCGTCGGCGGCACGCAAAGGGTGGAGACGCAGGAGCCGCCGCGCCTCCCGCCGAACTTCGTCGGAGGGCGTGATCTCGAACCAGCTGCCCCGCAGTGCCTCGAGCGCCGCGCTGGCCAGCTCATGGCTGCGCGCATCGAAGCGGCCATTGCGCTGCGCGCGTGCCAGCGCCGACCAGCACTCGATCTCCGTTCCCCACCAGACCGCGACTTCGCCATCACGCTCGAGCAGGGCGTGATACTGCGCGGAGCGGCCTTCCTGCACGAGCAGCGGAATGACCGCGGAGGTGTCCCAGAATTTCACCAATTCTCCTCGCGCTCGGCGCGCAAGGCATCCGCGACGCTGCCCTGCGGATCCTGCGCCCGCTTCAGCTTTCGGAAGTCGGCGGGCAGTTTGCCGGCGGGCGCACGCATGAGCCCGGCGCGCAGCAGCTCGGACCAGTGCGGGTGCCGCGCGGCCGACGTGCTGGTGATGCGGGTCAGCCGGGCGACGGGGCGTCCGCGATCGGTCACGATCACGTCCTCGCCGCGCCGCGCGGCGGCCAGGTATTCGCTGAGGCGCGCCTTCAATTCGGCCACAGAAGCCATTTTCATATGACCATTATAGTCATATGGCGGAGCTTCGACAACCTCGTTACATTGCACGAACATCCGAACCCTGCTCCGGGATCGAGACGATGTCCACTGCGACGAAGCGCGAGTTGCACGGCGAGCGCCGTCCCGCCC
>CBJLQC010000196.1:0-5592 GCA_966424955.1 uncultured bacterium
TGTGCCCTGCGAAAAGTCGGCGAGCTGCATGATGCCGGGAACCTGCGCGGCCAGCTCGACTATCGCGCTTGCGCCATTGCTCGGATGGGTGCCCGCGTGCGCGGCGCGACCGCTGATCGTCATCTGATAGGTCAGCACGCCCTTGCGGCTGGTCTTGGCCATGCCGCCCGCCACGCACGGCTCGGTGACCAGCACGGCATGCGCGCCCTGGGCGTGCTGCCGGATGACGGGCAGCCCACTGTGCGAGCCGATCTCCTCGTCGCACGTGATGATGAAGCGTACCGGTCGCCGCGGACGCGTGCCGCGGCGCTGCATGAGGAGGAGCGCTTCGACCGCGACCGCGATGCCGGCCTTCATGTCGTACGTGCCCGGGCCTTCCACCCGATCGCCGTGCACACGAAACGGCTGCTTCGCCAGCGTGCCGACCGGGTGCACGGTGTCCATGTGCGAGAGAATCGCGATGTGGTCGTGGCCGTCACCGTTCAGCCTGGCGACGACGTGCGCGCCGTAACCCGGTGCCTCGATCACTTCCACCTGTGCACCCGCGACGCGCAGGTCGGCGGCCAGCGTCTCGGTGAGCGCGCGGATGTTGTGCTCGTGGCGGCTGGGCGTCTCGATCTCGACGTATCTGCGCATACGCTCGAGGACCAGCGCGCGCGCACTCTCCTCGCTCTGACCGAGTATTTCGGTAATTGCGTCGGCCATTACTCCAATAGCCCGGCTTTGCGGTAGCTCGTCTCGATCAATTCGATGGGATGGGTGACGACGGCGTCGGCACCGTGGATCACGAGTCCGGCGCCAATCTGCATCATGCACCCCGGGTTGGGCGTGGTTACGATGGCCGCATCACTGGCGACGACGGCGTCGATCTTGTCGCGCAGGATACGGCCGCCCAGGTCCTGGTGCAGCAGGCCGTAGATGCCCGCGCCGCCGCAGCATTCCTCATACCCGCGCAGCGGCTCCAGCCGCACGTCGGGGATGACCTTGCGCAGCACGTCCAGCGGCGCGGTGGTAATGCGCTGCGCGTGCAGCAGGTGGCAGGGCGCATCATACGTTATGGTTTGTTCGAGTGCGGCGCCCTGCACCAGTGGCAGGCTGTTCAGGAACTCGGAGATGTCGCGCACCCGCTCGGCGAATGCGCGCGCGCGGTCCTTCCACTCCTCATCATGGGCCAGCATCTCGCCGTATTCCTTCATGATCGCCGCGCAGCCTGCGGCATTGACGACGACATATTCGACGCCGCTCTTCTCGAACGCCGCGATGTTGCGGCGCGCGCGCGCGCGGGCGCCGTCCATGTCGCCGCTATGGGCGTGCAGCGCGCCGCAGCATTCCTGCTTCGGGACGCGCACTACCTCGCAGCCGTTGATGCGTAGCACGCGCTCGGTCGCGCGATTGACACGCGTGTAGAGACCTTCCTGCACACAGCCGAGCAGCATGGCGACCTTGATGTTGCCGGCGGGTGCTTTGCCGTTGCCGCGCACTCGTGCGCTGTACTGGTGCGGCGCACTGGCCGCCAGCATGGCACTGGCGAACTTGACGCGCCCGAAACGGTGCGGCAGCGCGCGCGCCAGCAGCGCGGGAATGCGCGTCCCGCGCGCCAGCCGGCCGAAGAACGACGCGATACGCGACATGAAATTGGTGCCGTAGGCGATCAGCAAAGCGCGCGCGGCGATGCTCGTGCCCGCTTCCGCGGCCACGCGGTCGCGGGCGCGCTCCAGCAGCCAGCCGTAGTGCACGCCGGAAGGACACACCGGCTCGCAGGCGCGGCACCCCAGGCAGCGGTCGAGATGCGTTTCCACCGCCGGGTCGTCCCAGGCCAGCCGCCCCTCGTAGGCGGCACGCATGAGATAGATGCGGCCGCGCGGTGAGTCTGCCTCATCGCCCACGCGCCGATAGGTGGGGCATGCACTCAGGCAGAAGCCGCAGTGCACGCACGCCAGCAGTTTCCGCTCGAATTCCAGTGCTGCGTCCGATTGTGTCATACCACGAACCGCCCCGGGGCAAGGATGCCCGCCGGGTCGAAGATCTGTTTCATCCTGGCCATCAACGGCTGCGCCGGGCCGACCGCGCCGAACGCGTCCGTCCTGCGCATCAATTCCGCACTGCGGCTGTGCACCACCAACGTGCCCGCGGTGACCTGCATGACGGCGCGCGCTTCGCCGATCGCGAACGCGGTCTCGTCGGCCGGCATGTCGCCAAGATACAGTCGCACGATACCATCGCCGGCATGGGCGACCAGTGCGCGGTCACCCGACAGCTTGCCCAGCAGCTTCTCCGCTTGCTGTAGCGTTGCGGGCAGCCGCGCCGGCAGGTCGGCGAGGCGCACGATGGTCGTGGCCTGCAGCTCCAGCCTGCCCAGGCCGGACCACGCGTCAGGGTCGGCTTCGGTGATCGCCGCGCCGGTGCGCGCGCACTCCGCGGCGATACGCGCCCGCGCGTCGGCCACCGCTTCATCACTGCCGGCAAGCCGTACCAGCAGCGTCCATGCATGGCTGGTCGTCCGCGGGCCCATCAGCTCGATGGCGCTCGCTTCGAGATTGCCGGCGACGATGTGTTGCGCGAGCTCGAGCAGCGGCGCCGAATGCGTCGCCGTCGCGGCGATCGTCTCATCACGCTGCGGTATCGGCTTGAGGCGCACGAAGGCACTTGTGATGAGGCCGAGCGTGCCCGCGCTGCCTACTAGCAGGCGTACCAGGTCGTAGCCGGCCACGTTCTTCACCACGCGGCCGCCTACATCGAGGATGCGGCCGTCGCCGGTGACCACCTGCAAGCCCAGCACATGATCGCGCGGCGTGCCCTGCGAAAAGCGCAGTGGTCCGCTACGTCCGGTGGCCAGCACACCGCCGACGGTGCTGCGCTCGTCCGCGGCCGGGTCCTGTGCGAAAAACTGCGCGTTGCGCCGGGTCGCGCGCGCCAGCTCGTGCAATGGCAGGCCGGCCTGCACGCCGATCACCAGATCGGCGGCTTCGTATTCCACGATGCCGGTCAATGCGCGCGTGCTGATGATGATGTCCGCGCGCGTCCGGCGATTGCCGAACGCCTGCGTGCCGCCGCCCGCGCATTCGACGCGCCACTCGTTTTCCGATGCCAGCTTCAGTACCGCCGCGGCTTCGGCGGCACTGCGCGGCTCGACGACGGCGCCCGGCCGCACATCGTGCAGCGTGAAGCGCGCGGTGTCGTCGCTGACGCGCCCCCCCTCGAGGACCGATGCCAGGGTGTCAAGCATCGGCGTGCCTGGTTGCGGGGCCCGCCCACTCCCGGCAAACGCGGACCGGGAGCACTTTGGATGGATTGGCGAGGCCGTCGGGGTTGAACGCGGTGCGCACATCACACATTACCTGCATGGCCGCTTCGCTGAAAATCAGGCCCATGTATTCGCGCTTGTCGAGGCCGACGCCGTGCTCGCCGGTGATCGTGCCGCCTGCATCCACGCAGGCGCGCATCATCTCGCGCGACGCATGCTCGACGGCCGTGACCTGGTCCGGATCGCGCCGATCGAACACGATCGTCGGGTGCAGGTTGCCGTCGCCCGCATGGAACATGTTGCACAGGACCAGGCCGTGGCGCGCGGCGATCTCGTAAACCCGCGCCAGCACGGCCGGCAGCTGGCTGCGTGGCACGACCGCATCCTGCACGAGGATGTCGGGCGCGAGCTGGCCCATCGCGCCGAACGCTTTCTTGCGCGCGTACCACATGCGCTGCCGCTCGGCTGCATCCTGCGCGCGTCTGACCTCGCGCGCGCCGCCGCGCTGGCACAGCTCGGCCGCGCGATCGGCCTCCGCGGCCAGGCCGGGGCCGCGCCCGTCGAATTCGATGATCAGCATCGCCCCGATGTCGGTGGGCAGGCCCGCCGCATAGACACTTTTCTCAATGGCGATGATCGCCTGGCGGTCCACCATCTCGAGCGCGGCCGGCAGCATCCCCTCGGCAATGATCTCGCTGACCGCGCGGCTGGCATCGTTGATGTCGTCGAAGAGCGCAGCCAGCGTTTGCACGGCCGCCGGCACGGGTGAAAGCTTGACGTCGATCTCGGTGGCAATGCCGAACGTACCTTCACTGCCGACGAAGAGTCCGAGCAGGTCGTAGCCGATCGTGTCGCCGCGCGAGCCGAGCTGCAGAATCTCGCCATCGGGCAGCACCACCGTCATGCCCAGCACGTGATTGAGCGTCACGCCGTATTTCAGGCAGTGCGGGCCGCCCGCGTTCTCGGCAATGTTGCCGCCAATGGTGCAGACCGTCTGTGAGCTGGGATCGGGCGCGTAATAGAGATCGTACTGCGCGCACGCGGCCGACAGCGCGGTGTTGATCACGCCGGGCTGCACGCGTGCGCGGCGGTTGCGCGGATCGATTTCCAGGATACGCGCCATACGCGCGAAGCCGATGACGACGGCGCCTTCCAATGCCAGCGACCCGCCCGACAAGCCGGTGCCGCTGCCGCGCGGCACGAAGGGAATGCGTTCCCGCGTAAGGATGCGCAGGACGTCGGCCGTCTGCGCCGTGTCTTCCGGCAACAGGACGGCGCGCGGCGTCACGCGGTAGGCCGTCAGGCCGTCGGATTCCCAGACGACAAGTGCGCCCGCGTCCGCCACCACACCCGTTTCGCCGAGAATGCCGCGCAGCTCACGCACCAGCTCGCGCGGCAGTGGATCGACACGACGGGCAGGCGCCGCTGCCGCCTCCTCCGCGCGCACGACATCGACACCCTGCAGCTTGCTCACACCAGGCTCCACTGATTGTTGGACAGCACAACCCGTCCGCCTGCTGCAAGGTAACCGAGATACGCTTCCACCGCACTTTCCGCGTAGCGGCGCAGCCGGCGGTCGAGGTGCGGACCGTACACTTTCTCGACCAGCGCCTCGGCGCTGCTCGCCCCGTGCGCCAGCTCGGTGACGACCTGCTCGATGCGCTGCATGCGATGATGCACGTAGCGATCAATTGTTAGTTGCGGCTCCTCGAACGCCGGGCCGTGCGCCGGATAGATGATCCGCGGATCGAGCGCGCGAATGCGCTCGAGCGAATGCAGGTACTCCCGCAGATTGCCTTCCGGCGGCGCCACCAGCGCGGTGTCCAGGCCGCCCGTCATGAGGTCGCCGCAGAACACCGCGCGCTCCGCTTCCAGAAAGAACGACGTGTGCTCCGGCGTATGACCGGGCGTCGCCAGGACGAGCAGCTCGCCCGCGTCCGTGTCGATGATGGCGCCATCCTTGGCGTTCACAATGCGCGCGCGCAGTCGCGCCGCCATTTCAGCGGCCGCTTCATTATGATCGGGATGGGTATGCGTGATGAGGATGCAGGCGGTAGCCGCGTCGCCGACCGCGGCGGCCACCGCATCCAGGTGCGCGGCCAGCAGCGGACCCGGATCGATGATCGCCACGCGCGCGGTGCCCACGAGGTACGTGCGCGTACCGTCCTGCGTCATGGGCGATGGATTGTCGGCGCGGATCCAGCGGATCTGGCTCACACCTCGGCGCGCTGCTGCGTCGGTATCTGCCGTTCCAGCGCGGCATCACGCTCCTCGCGCTCGATCATCTCGCCCAGCTTGGCGGCCACCAGCTCGATGTCGGCCTGATCGTCCTGCGAGAAGGCGTTGAT
>CBJLQC010000197.1:0-5589 GCA_966424955.1 uncultured bacterium
CTGCACTCACTCGAGCTCGCCAGCCAGTTCGACTTCCTAGCCGTCAGCTCCCACGTCGGCTTCGAGAAGCCGCATCCGCGGATCTTCGAATGGGCGCTCGAGCGGGCCGGCGTGCCGGCCGACACGGTGATCCATGTCGGCGACCACCTCGACGCTGACGTGCGTGGTGCTGAGGCTGTGGGCATCAGCGGCGTGCTGATCGATCGCGTCGGGCGCTACTCCGCGGACGACCTGCCGAATGACGTCACGGTGATCCGCTCACTCGACGAGCTGCTGCCCATCGTCGACGAGCGGCTCGACGCCGAGGATCGCCTGGCCGGATGAGCTCGCCGTGGCGCTGCTTCATCGCCGTGCCCATTGGCGAGTCGCTGCGGGAAGAGCTCGCGACGATGGTCGCAGCGATCCGCGATGATTCCGCAGCGGCAGAGCTGCGCTGGACCGATCCGGCGACCTGGCATCTGACGATCGCTTTCCTCGGCGCCACGCCGTCCGATGACGTCGACCGGGTCGCCGCGATGATGCGCAGGGCCACCGGCACGATGGAGACCTTCACCGTTCGCACGGGCGGGCTCGGCGGCTTTCCTTCGGCCGCGCAGACGCGTGTCGTCTGGTACGGTGTCGATGACCACGACGGCGCCCTGCGCCACCTGGCTGAATTAACGCACAAATTCCTCGGGATCGAGCGTCCGCGACGCTTTCGCGCGCATCTCACGCTGGCGCGCTCACGCCAACGGTTCGGTGGCCCGAACCTCTCTGACTGGCTTCCGTTGGTCGATGCGCCGGCCACGGGGGTCCGCGTCGATCGACTCGTGCTGTTCCGGAGCCACCTGGGACGCGGGCCAGCACGGTACGAGTCACTGGCATCGGCGCAAGTTCTGCCCCCAGCCGCTCATGCCTGATATCAGCAGACAGCGGTGGGTGCCATCGCGATATGGCTTCCTGAGTCGTACGCCCTCAATTGACCAATCCGCGTTGTTCCAGGTGATATAGATCCTTCGGGTCGTACGGCATGATGAGCTTCGAGTTGCCCGTGATCTTCCAGCGCCAGGAGATTATTTGGATCGACGCCGTGTCCACTCCGCTAGTCGAGGAGCTGCCTTCGATTGTTACGAGCTGATCCGGTGCGTAGATGGTCCCGGAGAGCTGCAGGTTCGTGTCACCCCCTCCGACGGAAACGGGGCACGAGAGCGTGGCGCAACTACCCGTACCGTCCTGCCAAAGCAGCATCCCGGGATAGCTGCATGCCAAGGGGTCAGCCGCGCAGGCATTGACACCTAGGCCCGCGGCGTTCAGCGATCCTCCGGCCGTGAAGTTCAATGAACCCTGACACTGATCTCCCGGTGATGTCGCCGTATGTGCAATGCACGCATCATGAAATGCCGGGTTGTCACTGCTGTAGATCATGATCTCGGCATCCGGCGTTCCGCCGGTGCCCTTCACCCCTTCGATTGTGCCTCCTGTCTGGGTGATTCCGCCTCCAGCGATGATGTAGGCGGCCGTGGAAAGTTGCAGCCGGTACTTGTCGCTCGGAATGCGCCAGCCGCCGTAGTAAACGCCCGGACTCAGCGACACGCACGTGACGGATGGATCGTCGACACACGCCACGCCCTTCCACTTCGTCGATCCGTTGCCGCATCCAGTGTTATTCGTGAACGCATCGGTCACGCTGCCGCCAACACCACATGGTCGGCCGGGCTTCGTCGTATCGACAGTGGGTGCGATAAGACCGGCAAGCGGGTCACCAATAGGCACGACTCCGGCTTGCGTTTGGCTGCCATCGGCCGTCGTCAGCGTTGCGCCTCCGTCGAGGCTGCAGGTCCCGACGGTGTAGACACGGGCTGCCACGAGGCCCGATGAGCCAGCGATCTTCAGAGCGCCGGTTCCAGAACCACACGGCATAGTGTTCGGCGGCGAGATCGGTCCACCACAACTCGAGTTGATGTAGACGTATCCACCGTCAGTCGGGAGGCCGCCTGTGGCCGGATCGATGATCTGGACCTTGTCGCCTGTGCCGGACCCTCCGGGATTTCCCTGGATTTTCCCGCCCTCGCAGGTATTCGAAGGATCGAGAGCGACCAACGAATTGGAATTTGAGTTGCCGCTGGTGTTTGCCGCCACGGCCCCCGTCGTGACCGTCGCAGTGTCCTGTCCGAAGATGCGCCCGAAAAACGCCGGATGGTCCGAGGTGATGATCACCTGGACGTAACCGGGTGTTCCGGAGCGAGGGCCAGAGATGGGCGGTGCGTGTACTTGAAGGACCTTCGTCGTATGAAGAGCCGCGTTGCAACCGGCGTCGTCGATGAAGAATCCGTTCATTTGTGCATAGCGACAGGCGTCAGATTCAGCTTTCCCCTGATCCCACGCCGGCTTCCCGGTAACTGGATCTACCAGCCAACGAGCTGATGCGAGAGCGGCGGGGTCGGCTGCGTTCTGCTCTTGGCGGCGAAGCATCCAGGACATTCCGAGGTCGATCACCAGCGCTGAAATCCCGAAGAGCACGACGATCGCTGCCGCCGTCACGATCAGAATCTGGCCTCGCTCTTTTCTCATTGCTGACGCTCCATGGGCTCAGTGATCACTGCGCGCTGCGTGATGACGGATGGAATGATTTCGATGGAGCACCAGCCATTCGGACATGGCACAGGTATCGAAACTCCACCAAGTGGGGGACGCCATTCGTAGCAGGCGAAAACCGTTACGGTCGTGCCCACGATCCGGCCGGGTCCTTCCGAGATGTCGCTGGCTTGATCAAGAACGGGCAGCTTCGGCGCGCATCGAATCTGATCCGAGTCAGTCGTCGGATTCAGGCCGTCTATCCTGCAAGGCACAAACTTGTTTTCCGTGTAATCGCCGTCGGGATAGATATTCGATGGTCGCGCGTCGTAGCCGCCGATGCCTCCGGCGCCTCGATAACCCGACCAGCAAGCCGCGAAATTCACGCCGTTGGCACTGAGTCCAAAGACGCGCTCACGAGCACTGACTGCCATCGCCTTCCAGCCGTCGCCTGCGCCTGAACAAGGGCTGGGGACGGACAGGCATGCGCCGTAACTCGTGGGCGGCGCAGCCGGATGGATCGTCGAGATCAACGGATTCTGTGCCGTCGCGCTGTGAATCGAGGCGTACCGCGCGCCCTCGCGGGCCGCGTTGGTGATCTGTTGCTGGTAAAAGATCGCCATCCCAAAGAGAATGACGCCGAACAGCACGACGATGAACATTGGAAGAATCAGGGCGAGCTCAACCATCGTCTGCCCACGAGGGCTGTTGTCCCGAGCCATCAGTTGCACGCACCTGAGGGCATCGGATAGCAAGCTACCGAAAATGTGCGGGACTTTTGGAGGTAGAGGTCGCCGAGCGAAAGGCCCCAACCGAACGGCAGCTGGAGGTTCTGAATGTTGAATAGCGTCGTGAACTTGTAGCAAACGCGAACCTCAACGTACGCGAGCTCGTCCGCAGGCACCAATGCAGGGGCGGTGGGCCAGCCATCGTGCAGTTGAGTACATTCTTTCGGGGCGGTAAGCGCTTCTGAGCCGCACCCCGCATCCCCGCCTGTGTGATCGTGGATGCACACGCCAATCGCAGGCATCGTGCAAGTGCTCCCGCTCCCCACCTTATTTGGAAGCAGGGCAGCTTCGTCGCACACGGACTCAAGCGCGACGTTGTGCAACATGCTGTAGTCGCTCGGATCGACGGCGGCCTTATTTCGAAGCAGCTGCACGTACTCCTGGGCGGCCGCTTCTGCGCCGTTGCGAGCAGAGGCCTCGATCGCGATTCCGGCGCTGAAAACCCGACCGAAATCGGCGATCCCGAGCAGCAAAACGAGGAGGATCGGCAGGACGAGGGCGAACTCCACTACGGATTGGCCCCGCGGCGATGAGCCGAGCGGAGAGCGGGAGTGTCGGGCGCTGGCGGCCCGACGGCGTCGCCGAAAAAGGTTGGGCACGGTCCTGGTCTGCCGGCGTATCGGTCTCTCGGATCACCGAGGGTGCCGGCGAAGCCCCCTTGCTTTGTGATGATGTCGATGAACTGATCGGTACCGTAGTACCGGGCCCTCACCGTGACTATCGTTCTGGGCCGCTTTCGGTGACGCTGGGCAACGTCGCGGAACACTTCTGGCGGTCCGGTGCAGTCCGGTGAAGACGACCGTACGCCGGGCACCTTGCCGATGACCTTGCAGGCACGCCGCGGCGAAACGCTACGCTGGGCCGATGGTCGAACAGGTCCTGGTCATTCCGCGCGACGAGGTGCCCGGCGGGGCAGCATTCCATGGAATCAGAGACGCCGATGACTCGATGCTGGCGGACCTGCGCCGCGCAGTCCGCGAGAACGGCCGCTTCATGGATCGGCCCGATGCCGAGGAGGACCCGGCCCACAAGCAGCTCATTCCGTACGTCGTCGTGCGCGATGGCGAGCGCATTTTCCTGACCGAGCGGACCACAGCCGGAGGCGACGCGCGCCTGCATGGCAAGGCGAGCCTCGGCGTCGGCGGCCACCTGAACCCGGTCGACAAAGGCGAGGATCCGCTCGATGACGGCCTGCGACGCGAATGGTCCGAGGAGCTCGAGACCAATTGGGAGCCCGAGTTCGAGCTCATCGGACTGCTGAACGACGACGGGAACCCGGTTGGCGCGGTCCACCTCGGTGTTGTCTTCACGGTCAATGCGCGGGGGCGCGACGTCGCAGTCCGCGAGCACGAGAAACTCACCGGCCGGTGGGCGACGCCTGACGAGGTGTACGCGGCCTGGGATCGCATGGAGACCTGGTCGCAGCTGGTCGCCGAGCAGCTCTTCGACCGAGCCTGAAAACGCGGTAGGCGAGCGCTTGGGTCATACTCAGCCCATGATCCGGCCCGTTCGGCGTCTGGTCTCCGTGGCGGCGCTGGTTCTTGGCTTGGCCGCGCTCGTCGCTCCGGCCGGTGCCGCAACCGATGGGCACGTCACCCGGCTGCACCTGGCCGGCACGATCGACCAGTTCAACGCCGTCTACATTGAAGAGGGGATCAAGGCGGCGGCGGCGAGCAACGCCATCGCGGTGCTGATCCAGATCGACTCGCCCGGCGGCGACCTGGAGAGCACCCGCAAGATGGTGCAGGCAATCCTGGCGAGCCCCATCCCGGTCATCACCTGGGTCGCGCCGGAGGGTGCCCGAGCCGGCAGCGCAGCGACCTTTATCACGCTTGCCGGCGACGTCGCCGCCATGGCGCCCAACACGAACATCGGCGCGGCGTGGGGCGGCGGTGGTTCGGGCGAGGACCTGCCATCGACGCTCGAGCGCAAGGTCACGAACGACGCCGTGGCGCAGATCCGTCAGCTGGCCGATCGCCAGGCGCGCAACGCCGACTGGGCGGAATCGGCGGTTCGAGATGCCGCGAGCATCAGCGCAGCCGATGCGGCGGCGATGAAGCCACCGGTCGTCGACTTCGTCGCCGCCGACGAGCAGCAGCTGTTCGCGGAGATCGACCAGGGACGACGCGCTGACGGCCACGCCTATCGGTTCAACGACGGGCCGCTACCCTCGCTGGAAGGCGTCGGGGTGCAGGACGCGAACATGAACTTCGCGCAGTCGTTCCTGCACCTGCTCTCGGATCCGAAC
>CBJLQC010000198.1:0-5576 GCA_966424955.1 uncultured bacterium
CGGCGGGCATTTTGGCCAACCCGGCAAAAGCACCGCCTGTTCTGTAACGGCATCACCTGAGCAAACGTATCGCATCGTGAGCCAGACCTTTTCCATATCGGTTGCCCAAACGTCGCCCGTCGCCGGTGACGTTGAACGAAATCTGTCCGAACACCTGCAACTGGCTGACGCGGCGGCGTCGGAAGGTGCTCAGCTCCTCCTGTTTCCGGAGCTGTCGCTTACGGGTTACGAGCTGGGGCACGCGAAGGCCTCAGCCTTCTCGGCAGTTGATGCCAGGCTCGATCCTTTGAGGAGCTTGGCAAGGCAACGATCCATCACCTTAGTGGTAGGTGCTCCGATCCACCTTCCGCGAGGCCTGCACATTGGCGCCTTCATCATCCCCCCGATGGGTGATGTGTTGATTTATACGAAGCAGCGGCTCGGGGCCTTCGCGCCGACTGCCCAAGTCGACGGCATAGTGCCGCCGCGTGAGGACTCGGTCTTCAGTCCCGGTGAGTGCAACCCCCCAATCGACATCGGTGGGCAGCGCGCGGCGTTGGCCATCTGTGCCGATATCGGAGACCCGTCGCACGCTGCTCGCGCCGCTCAACGGGGTGCTCACATCTACCTCGCGAGCATGTTCGTGATTCCCTCCGATTTCGATAGTGATGAGCCCAGGCTGGCAGGCTACGCCAGAGAACACGCCATGGTGGTAGCCATGTCCAATTACGGTGCGCCGTCCGGTGGATTGTCTGCGGCGGGACGAAGCTCGATCTGGTCGGAGCGTGGCGAGCTCCTGGTGCGGCTGGGAGCAGCAGGCTCCGGAATCGCGGTCGCCAGTCGTTCGCTTGCTGGTTGGCAAACGAAAACAGTACCCGTGGCTGTCTAGCAGGCGCCTACCAACTACCGATAGCACGGTGAGGGTATTCCCATCCTTCGAGAGTATATCGACTTGAAGGATGGCGTGTCGTCATTGGGCGTACCGAACGCACGATACTATGGCTGGCGAATCGCTGCCGTCGGGCTGCTGTGTTCCGCGCTCTCCTCGCCAGGTCAAACCTTCATATTGTCGTTGTTCCTCGAGCACATCGTGCGGGACCTCGGCGTATCGCGCGTCGGAATAAGTTCAGTCTATGGCAGTGCAACGCTGCTCGCCGCCGTTGCATTGCCCTTCATTGGCAAGGCGGCGGACTTGGTTAGTACCAGGACCTTTCTTCCGAGTATCCTCCTCGGCATCGGTGCGTCGCTTATGCTATTGGGGTCAGCGCACGACGTACTTGGCGTTGCGCTCGGTGTCTTCCTGTTAAGACTACTTGGGCAAGGTGCTATCGGCCTCGGAACGCTAACGGCGACGGTGCGGTGGTTCGAGCAGTACCGCGCACGTGCCCTCGCATTCGTAACTCTCGGCTATGCAGCTGGTGAGCTCACGTTTCCCGCGCCTGTTATCGCGTTGAATCGTGGCCTGGGGTGGCGGTTTGCCCTGTTGTTAATCGGCTCTCTCTACATGATCGTCTTTGCTCCATTCGTGTATCGCATCCTCCGCGATCGCGACGTCGGCGATGAGGAAGACGTCTCCACCACCGCGGTCCGCGGCTTAACACCTCGCCCTGTTTCCGAGTCGTACCGCCTGGTCGAGACGCTAAGAACCGCGAAGTTTTGGAGCCTGCTGCTATGTGTGGCCCTGTCCCCGATGGTGCTTACTGCCCTCATCTTCCACCAGATAGCGATATTTCGAGACAAGGCTTTGCCCATTGAGCTGATTCCTTTGGCATTTGCAACCTATGCCGCCGGCAGCGTGGCGGTCACATTGCTGGGTGGCTTCATGCTGGAGCGTGTGCCGGCTCGGATCGGCGTATCAGCATCCCTGTGCGCGTCCGCCACCGGCATGATGTGGATGTCTTTGTCACCCGCTGGTCCCGCCGCCGCTCTTGCTTATGGTGGCTTGATCGGCGCGGGTTCCGGTATGGCGACTCTCAGTAATACGGTGATCTGGCCGGACTATTTCGGAATTCAGTCGTTGGGCACACTAAAAGGGCTGGTCAACGGCGTCCGCACGGGGGCTACCGCTGCAGGTCCTGTTTTGGGTGCGCTATTGCTGCAGGTGGATGGCAGCACGCGGCCTTTGCTCACCGTCTTTGCGGTGGTAGCGCTCGTTGGTGCCACCGCGGTTGCCTTCATAAAGCCACCACACCGAGCTACAGCGCACGCCCTTAAGCCCTCGTACGATCGCTGTGCGCGTGTGGACATGAGATGACCAGGAACGTAACTGCACTCTGCGACGCGTTCATGAATTGATGCGGCACGCCCGGCGGTATTTCCAGCCCCTGACGAGCATTTAGCACGAGCCGCGAACCGGCGACCTCTAACACCGCTTGACCCTCCAGAACGTAAAAGAACTGCCGCGCCTTGGAATGGAAATGGCGACGCTCCTGATCTCCAGGTGGTACACGCTCCTGAATTACGCTCAGCTCCGGTCGATTGAGCAGGTGCCAGCCTTCGCTCGCCGACCCCCACTGATATCGTTCGGCAGATGTAATGTCGATTACATGAAGCAATGTGCCTCCGATGTGAAGAGGAAGGGACATGTAGACCGCACATGGGATGACTTCTCGTCTCGAGCATCTGCACCGACGAGCTGAGGTGAGCGGGCCAGTCCAGCTGTTCTTCACCGGTGGTCTGCTTCACACTGAAACGCTCCAGCAGGATGAAACTTTTTAGCTGCTAATCCGCATCAGCGCGCCGCCGAAGTCCGCCTGCTCCACGGAGTGGGCGCCTTGCCCTGCAGCAGCCGCGGCGCCAATCGCTCTGCGGCCGGCCGACGGGCGTGGCCGTTCCCCATGTCGAACAAGCTGCCGTAGGAAAAGATCGCGTAGCCGTCCGCACCCAGGGCGGCGGCGGCGTCCAATTGCTGGGTGGCTATGTCCGCGCTTCCGCGTATGATCAGCCCCTGGGTAATCACGCCCGGGGCAGGACGCGGAGCGAGCAGCATGGCGGACCGGTTGCGGAAGACTGCGGTGTCGGCGGTGTAGTTCATCGTGACCACGCCGTCCAGCAGGCCTTCGCGCAGCCAGGTGAGGTAATCCTGCAAGTTGACCGTCCGGGCATTCGCCGGGTCAGGCATTACCGAGGCGGTGAACGCCACGCGCGGTCGGGCGGCCGTGACTGCCGCGTGGATTTTCCGCACGGTCGCGGTTACCTGGGCGATGCGCCAATCGCGCCACTTCGTGGGATCGGCGTCAGGTGACGCCACGCCGGTCTCGTGCGTGAAACGGGCAAGGCTCATGGCATCGTAGGACCAGTTGCCCAGGCGGTCACCGCGCGCCTGGTACTCGGCCTGTACCTCGGTGATTTCGTGCGGATAGCGCACGTAGTCGTAATGGATGCCATCGATCGGATACTTGGCGGCCAGCTCGGCGAACACCTTCGCCAGGTAGTCCTGCACCTCGGGCACGCCCGGACTGATGAACGAGTACCAGTCGCCGACAGTGGAATCGACGCCGTGGTCGCGCGGAATCATCCGCCGGCCCGCCGCATCGGCCATGAACCAATCCGGGTGCTCCCACCAAAGTTGGCCGGAGTTGCGCGGCGGGTATTTCTGCGTGCGCCAGCCGGGGAAGATATTGACGTAGGCGTGCAGTTCCATGTTGCGGGCGTGCGCTTCCTCGATCGCCAGCGCGAGCGGATCCCAGCCGGGATCCTTGCCGGTGGTCTCCGGTCCATCGCTGGTGAGCTCCCATGCCCACGGCTCGATATCGGATTTGTAGAAAACGGTGCCGTTACCGCGCACCTGGAAGAACACCACGTTGAAGCCGAGCGACGCGACATTCGACATGATGCGCCTTACATCATCCGGCGTCTTGTAGTTCATCCGTGTGACCCAGATCGCGCGGACCTCCGCATCTCGCGCACCGGATGGGGCGACGGTGGGAACAACAGGACCGCGGGCGGCACAACCCGCCAGCAAAATCGCGAGTGCTGCGATGCGCTTCACGGCTCCTCCAGGATTGCAGAACGGTAGTCGAACCAGCGACGAGATATGGCGCGCAAATGCCAGGGTCGGATCATAGCCCCCGCCTCCACCCAACGCAAAAGTTTCGAGAATCGTTGTCGCTAACCGTGTCGTAGAAAGATCAGCCATGTCGCGCCGACATCGAGGCTCGGCCTTTGTCTTTAGTTTGCGCAGCGCCCGCGGAATGCCAAATTGGTCCTGCGAGGTCCAACCAATTTCATGCGTCACGAGGAGCCGTCCAATGTCGAGTGATGCGGCGAAATCAGGCCAACCGTCCGGCGGCGCGGCCGGACCCGTGGTCGTTCGCCTACTCGGCCGTGCCGATCTGCCCTTGCTGGACAACGTCGCCGGGGACGTCTTTGATCACGGCGTGCGGGCATCGCTGGCTCGCGAGTTCCTGGAGGATCCGCGACATCATCTGGCCGTCGCGATCGCAGAGGGCGTGATCGTCGGCTTCGCGTCGGCTCTTCACTACGTGCACCCCGACAAGCCGGCGGAGCTGTGGATCAACGAAGTGGGCGTAGCCCCGAGTCACCAGGGGCGCGGCCTCGGCAAGCGGATCCTGGCAGTGTTGCTCGAGCACGGCCGCGCGCTGGGCTGCGTACAGGCATGGGTCCTCACGGATCGCAGCAACACGGCGGCGCAGCGTCTGTATTCGTCGGCAGGCGGCGTCGAGGCAAAGGGTGATACGGTCATGTTCGAGTTTCGTCTCGGTCACGAGGATACCAACGCATGAAACGGCTGGTCTGCTTTTTCATTTGGTCGTTTGCAGTCGTAGCACCACTTTCAGCCCAGCACGGGTTGTCCGCGGGCGGCACCTTCGACGCGCGCGTGCCTCCTCCGAGCACCGTGCTCGGCTACCAGGTCGGTGCAGAGTTTACACCGCATCACGTGCTGATGCGCTATCTCGAGCGACTGGCGGCGACCAGTGCACGCGTGCGCGTCGACACGCTGGGCCGCACGTTCGAGGGTCGCGAGCTGACGCGCGTCGTCGTGACCAGCGAAGCGAATCAGCAGCGCCTGGATGCGATTCGCCGCGACGCGCAGACGCTTTTCGATCCACGCCGGGCCGGGACGGCCGAGTTGAATGCGATCGTGCAACGCATGCCGTCGGTCGCGTGGCTGGGATACAGTGTCCACGGTGGCGAGGCTTCCGGTGTCGAGGCGGGCATTGCGGTGCTGTACCAGCTGGCTGCCGGCACGGACGCGGAAACGCGCATGATCCTGGACAGCGTCGTTGTGATCATCGACCCCTCGCAGAATCCCGATGGGCACGAGCGGCACGTGCAGGACGTCGTGCGGATGCGCGGCGCGCTGGGGGTTTCGACGCTGCCATCCGCGCGGGTTCACCAGGGCAGCTGGCCTGGCCCGCGCACCAGCCACTACTACTTCGATCTCAATCGCGACTGGTTCATCCACTCGCATCCCGAGACGCAGGCGCGGGTGCGCACCTTCATGGAATGGGCGCCGCACGTGGCGGTGGATCTGCACGAGATGGGCTCCAACTCGACGTACTTTTTTGCGCCGCCCATGGAGCCGGTCAACAAGAACGTGCTTCTGTATACCGTGTCCAGGGCGCTGCTGCGGC
>CBJLQC010000199.1:0-5488 GCA_966424955.1 uncultured bacterium
CATCATCCGAGTGCACGATCGCGCAGGCGCCCGCTTCATGAACCAGGGGGATGTTCTCCTTGATGCCGTCATAGGCCTCCAGCTTGAAGCCCCACCAATCCGCCCACATGCTGCTGCAGATGCCTTCACGGGCCAGGACATCGCGGATCTTGTAGGATTCGACCGCGTGATGGAACGAGGCGATCTTGTAGCCGAACTCCTTCGCGACGTCGATCATCTGCATCATTTCATCGGCGCGGTAGCAATGGTTCTGCACCAGGATCTCGCCGTTGAGCACGCCCGCCAGCGATTCGAGCTGCAGGTCGCGGTCGGGCCGTTTGTTCGGATCCGCACCCTCGGCGCGCCACTTCTTCCACTGATCCCGATACTTCACCGCGCGTATCCAGGCCATGCGGTAACCGGCGACGTTGCCCATGTCGGTGGCCGGCGAGCGGCCGCGCTGACCGTAAACGCGGCTGGGGTTCTCGCCGCAGGCCATCTTCAAGCCGTGCGGCGCGTTCGGGAACTTCATCGCCTGCACGCTGCGCGCAGCCACGTTCTTGACCGTGACGCCACGACCGCCGATCAGGTTGGCGGAGCCGGGCAGGATCTGGAGCGACGTGACCCCGCCCGCCAGGGCGAGTGCAAACTGCGGGTCCTGCGGCCAGACCGAGTGTTCGGCCCAGACCTCGGCGGTGACGGGAGCGGTGGCCTCGTTGCCATCCGAATTGGCAGCAATACCCGGCGCGGCATACACGCCCAGGTGCGAGTGTGTGTCGATGACGCCGGGCGTCACCCACTTGCCGTTCGCATCGATGACCTGCGCATCGGCGGGCGCCGACACGTTCGCCCCGACCGCCGCGACTTTACCGTCCTGCATCAGGAGCGAGCCGCGTTCAATCGTAGGGCCGGCGGCCGTGAGGATCGTGGCGTTGGTGATCAGCGTAGTACGCGAGGGCAGCGCGTGGTACGTCGAGGGAAATGGCTCCGCGGGCATCGATGTCGCCTGCGGCTGGGACGTGGCAGGTTGCTGTACGGGCGTTTTCTGAGCCGATGCGCACGCCGTCAGGAGCGCACTCAGGAAAATAAGCCGTGTGACGCGCATGACTTACTCCGGGCTGAAGAGGATGAACCGCCGATTTTAGGCGGTTCTCCCCAGCCGGGCAATCATGCGGTTACGCTTCGACAGGCTCGGCGGCCACGGGGTTCAGCTCGACGAGTACGTCGATGCCGTCGCGCACACTTTCTGTGACGATGCAGAAATCCTCGAAGATCTCGGTGCAGCGCGTGATGCGCGGCAGATCGCCTTCATCGAGGGTAGGCTCGAGACGGACCCGCAGCTCCCTGATGCGCATGCGGCCTCGCTCGTTGCGGACCAGCTCGCCTTCCACGACGGCGGCGACGCGCTGCGGCTCGACGTGCGCCTTCTTCAGGCAGAAGACGAAACTGGCGGCCAGGCAGTTGGCGACGGCAGCGGCCAGCAGGCGCGCGGGATTGGGGCCTTTGGCGAGTCCCACCGGCGGCATCTCGTCGGTCAGGAGCTGGGGCATGCCCTCGTGGTCGAAAGTGACCAGGAACTGGAAAGCGTCGGACTGCTCTACGTTGACTTTGAATGTTTCGCTCACGAATCCTCCAGGAGTCGGCTACCCTGAGTTTGTGGGTCAGCCGGCACTGATGCAGTCGGGAAATGCCAGACGCGCTGTAGGAAAGCCGCGATGAAACGGTCAAACCTGTTGATCCTGCTGCTCTTTTGTGTCGGCGGCTGTATTCTGGTGCCGCCGGCACAGGCGCCCGTGGACGTGGTGCCGATCGCCGCCTACGACCAGGTCGAGGAGTTTACGCGCCTGGTCAATGCGCACCGGCGCAAAGTCGGGTGCCGGCCGCTGAGCTGGGTCAACGCCGTCGCGGCAGTCGCGCAGAAACACAGCCAGGACATGTATCGCCATCACTTCTTCGATCACGTGAACCAGGACGGCAAAGATCCGTTCGAGAGGTTGCAGGCGGCGCACATCCGGTACCGCGCGGCCGCCGAGAACATCGCGGCCGGGCAGCCGAGCGCGCAGCAGGTGCTGGACGCCTGGCTGAGCAGTAGCGGCCACCGCCGCAACATCGAGAACTGCATGCTGCTCGAGCATGGCGTGGGCCTGGAGCACAATCATTGGACCCACGTGCTGGTGACGCTGCGTTGAATCGCATCACCGTGTGGTATCGCTGGGCGCTCGCCGGTATCGTGGCCGGCAGCTGGGTCGTCCTGGCCGTCATGATGTGGCGCGCGTTCCATACGCTGCCGAGCGCCGAGCAGCTCGCCGATGCCCGCGAGGTGCGGCCTCCGCTGCCCGCGGATCTACTCCTCAACATGGGGAAGAGCCTGGTTGTGGCCGTGCTGCTGATCGGTGTGTTGTGGCCGGGACGCGGCCGTTACTACCTGCTGCGCGCCGGCATCGCGTTCCTGGCGCTGGTTGCGTGGTTTCTCATGACCGTGCCGCTTTCTCTCAACAACATGGAATGGCTGCACCGCCGCTGGCTCGCGTTCATGGTCGTCCTGCAACTGTTCACATTGTTGACTTATCCCGTGCTGACCCGGATCGCGCGCCGTGCCACACCAGGCTGATTCGGCGAGCGGATATCGCGTTGCCGCCGTGGCGACGCTGGCCGCCGGCGTCGCCGGGCTCACCATGCTGGCCGGCGTGGTACGACTGCGCATTCCCGCGCTGCGCGCGCGTCCGCTGATCGCGGTCGAGCCACTGCCTGCGCCCAGCTGGCCGCATACCTGGCTGGGAGCCATGCAGAGCGCGCAGCAGCAGCAGGGCGCGGCCGTCGCCGAATGGCTGAACGTCGTGCTCGCGCTGCTCATCGTCCTGCTGATCTTTGCGGCTGTGAGCGCGCTCATCGCGTTGTTCGCGCATGCGACGGCGCGCCGCTACGAAATCGCGCTGGCCGCGGTCGTCGGCGCCGCGCGCGCACAGCTCAGGGCTGCGCAGCTGCGCAACGCGGCGCTCAACACGTTCCTTGCGCTGATCGTGGGGCTGCCGGCCGGGCTCGCCGGGGCAGTAGTCGCCAACCGAAGCTGGCCGCACGTCGCAGCCGCAGTCAGTCCGACTTTGTGGATCGTGCTGAGCGTGCTGTTCGCCGGTGGGCTGGCGGCCGTGGTGGCACGGGTAGTGGCGGCACGGATGTCACGGCCGGGCTGGATGGGCGACGTGCTCGCGCCGGAAGCCCGCACCAATCCGGGTTTCGGTGCCGCCGAGCTGCGCGGCGCGCTGCTGCATCTGCAATTCGCTTTCACTTTCGCGATACTTGCTGCCGCGCTGCTCGTGGGGCAGCAGTCGCGCAGAGAATCGGCGGGCGTTGGCCAGCATGCGGCCGGCGCCTACGTCTCGCGCGTGGCAATGAGTCAAACAGCCAGCCTGGATGAGCGGCGCGCCGAGCAACGCCGACTCGAGCAAATCGGGTTGCGGATCGCCGCGCCCGGCGTGCTGCTCGGCATTGGGCCCACCGACCAGGTCATCTCGAACTGTGGTCCCTGCGGGTTTGCCGGCATGTACCTGCCGCTTTTCCCGCTGCGCACGCAGCAGCAAGTCGTGGGCACCGGCTTCTTTGCGGCTGCGGGTGTCGAGATTACAGCGGGCCGCGAGTTCGAGCCGCGCGATGCGAGCGCACGCGGCGTCGTCGTCAATGACACATTTGCGAGCCTGGCGTTCCAGGGGCAGCATCCGGTCGGCAAGACGATCAAGGTGGGCGGTCTCGACGGTCCCTGGTATACCGTCATCGGTGTGATCCGCGACGTACCCATCCGCGGACTTCTCAGCTTCGCTCCCGACGATCGCAGCATCGTGCGCTCCAACACGCCCGGCCGAGAGCCGGCGATCTACTTCTATGCGGCGGAACGGCCGCCGTTGATCTTCGATACACTGGGCCACACGACGTGGCAACCGCGCCTGGCCGGCATGAGCGTGGGGCGTGTCCAACCGCTCGGGCGAATGATCGCCTTCGCGCGCGCGCCCGAGCACTGGTTCGCGGCCGCGCTCGGCGCGGTCGCCGTGATGGCGGGGATCGTAGCCCTGCTTTCATTGGGCGCGCTGACCCTGCTGAACGTGCGACAGCGCGAGCTGGAGATCGCCGCGCACCGGGCGGTGGGCGCACGGCGTCGCGATATCCTGCGCATGACGGTAGCCGACAACATGCTGACCTGCGGGCGCGGTGCGGGGGCCGGCATCGTCCTGTCCGTCGCGGTGGCCAGAGCGCTCCAGATGGTGCTGCCCGACATGAAAGTGTTCGACCTGCGCGTCGCCGGCATTACCACCCTGGTCCTCGCCCTGGTTTCGCTGGTCGCGGCGATCGTGCCGGCGCGTGCGGCAGCGCGCGTGCCGCCGGCCCGGATCCACGCCTGATGAGCATTGCCATCGTCCGCCACGCGGATGTCCACGCTTTCGCCGAGCGCGCGGTGCCGTGGCTGCTGCAAGCCGAGGCCGAGCACAACCTGATCCTGGGCATCATCGAGCAGCTGAAGAGCGCGGGTGCTACCCTGCGCGCTTACCTGGCAACCATCGAGGAAAACGGTGACGTCTGCGGCTGCGCGTTCCGCACGCCACCCTACAAAGTCGGCCTGACACGGATGCCGCTGGCCGGCGTGCCGTCACTGGTCGAAGATCTCGCGCAGGTCTATAGCGAATTGCCCGCCGTACTCGGACCGGCCGCGCCGACGCGGGCATTCGCCGAAGCGTGGGGTGCCCGCCACGGAAAGACTGCGCTAGTCGGGCGGCACAACCGCATCTACGAGCTGCACCAGGTCATCATGCCGGAGCCGATGCCGCCCGGCGCGGTGCGCCTGGCGGGCAAGGGTGACGCACCGGTCGTGGTCGATTGGCTCGAGCAGTTCGCCGTGGAAACCGGCGTGACGACTCCCAACGTCCAGGCGTTCGTGGCCAGCCACATCAACAACCGGACTTTGTTCCTGTGGGAAGACGAGGGCGAGCCGCGCACGGCAGCAGCGTATGCGGGCAAGACCCCGCACGGCGTGCGCATTGGTTTCGTGTTCACGCCACCGCAATTCCGACGTCGCGGCTATGCCAGTGCCTGCACGGCTACGGTCAGCCAGCGAGCCCTCGATACCGGCAACGAGTTCTGTTGCCTTTACACGGACCTGGACAATCCGACGTCGAACGACATTTACCAGCGCATCGGCTACGTGCCGGTGTGTGACGTCGTCGACTACGTTTTCATCTAGGGCGAGGGCTGCGGGCAGGGGCATGGGATCGGATTTTGGGATCGGGCTCGGGCTCGGGCTGGGGCTCGGGATGGGGATCGGGTTTGTCAATCCAATAATTCGCGCAGGCGGTCGGGGTAGTCGGTGAACATCCCATCCACACCGATGGCAATCAGGCGTTTCATCTCGGCCTCGTCGTTGACGGTGTAGGGGTGCACGACCAGGCCGTAGCTGTGCGCGGCGTCGACCAGCCCGGCATCCACACTGTTGCGCGCCGGGCCGATACCGGCGGCGTATTCGTGG
>CBJLQC010000200.1:0-5485 GCA_966424955.1 uncultured bacterium
GGTCATTGCCTACAACAGCGAAGCCGTGCGGGGCGCGGACATTCCGCGCGACTGGGATGACGTGCTCGATCCCAAGTGGAAGGGCAAGGTGCTCATCCGTGATCCGCTGGAAAGCGGCACCATGCGCACCATCTTCGGGATGATCGTCTACCGCGGCATGCAGCAGACCGGCGATACGGCGGCCGGCTTCGACTGGCTGCGGCGGCTGCATGCGCAGACCAAGGAGTACG
Organism: uncultured bacterium; assembly: GCA_966424955.1. GTDB lineage: Bacteria > Gemmatimonadota > Gemmatimonadetes > Longimicrobiales > RSA9 > CBJLQC01. The sequence continues at coordinate 231 of CBJLQC010000200.1, forward strand.
TGCTGAATCCGACGCTGCTCTACCAGAAGCTGGCCCGCCAGGAGGGCCTGGTCACGCTCTGGGACATGCCCGACATCGAGGAATTGATCAAGCGCACCAATCTGCCGATCGACTACACGCTGCCGACCAGCGGCACGCCTATGCCGGCTGATGGCATCGCGATCGTGAAGGGTGGCAAGCACAACGAGGAAGCCCGCCGTTTCGTGGAGTTCATCGGCAGCACGGTATCGATCACGCATGCGGCGCGACAGTTCCTGCGCTTCCCTGCGCGCAGCGACATCCCGCCCGATTCATTGCCGGAACGTTTGCGTGCGGCGAAGGCGCAGCTCAAGGCGGAGCCGCTCGACTGGGATCTGCTGCAACAGCGCACGCCGGAATGGATGCGTTACTGGGATGAGCACGTGCGGCACGGCGCGGCCCGCTAATGCTGCAGCTCGAGCACGTCGGCAAGACGTTTGGCAGCGTGGTCGCCGTCGATGATGTATCCCTCGACATCGCGGCCGGCGAGTTCCTCACGCTCCTCGGCCCGAGCGGCTGCGGCAAGACCACGACGCTGCGCATGATTGCCGGCTTCGAGACGGCCACCAGCGGGCGTGTGCTGCTCGAGGGCCGCGACATCACGCGGCTGCCACCGCGGCAGCGTGGTATCGGGATGGTCTTCCAGAATTACGCGCTGTTTCCCCACCTCAACGTCTTCGAGAACGTCGCTTACGGCTTGCGCGCGGGCGGCGTCAAACGCGCCCAGCTGCCGGCGCGCGTGCAGGCCGCGCTCGAGCTGGTCGGGCTGGCCGAGCTTTCGCAGCGGCGCGTGCAGGATCTGTCGGGCGGACAGCAGCAGCGCATCGCAGTTGCGCGCGCGATCGCGCCCGAGCCGCGGCTGCTGCTGCTCGATGAGCCGCTTTCCAACCTGGACGCGGCCATGCGCGAGCGCACGCGCACCGAGCTGCGCGCCCTGCTCAAGCGCCTGGGCATGACCGCGATCTTCGTCACGCACGACCAGGAAGAAGCTTTCGCCTTGTCCGATCGCATTGCCGTGCTGAACCACGGCCGGCTGCAGCAGGTCGGTGCACCCGAGCAGCTGTATGACCATCCCGCGAACGCGTTTGTCGCGGGGTTCATGGGCCGCGCGAATCTGCTGCGCGCAACCGTGACCGGCATGCAGGGCGACCGCGTGGTCTGCGGCACGGGCGGCGGCGCGCACATCATCGCGATACCGGTCGGCACGGTGCGCAACGGCCAGCCGGTACGCGTGCTGCTGCGCCCCGAGACCTTGTCGCTGCTGAAGCGTGGATTGGCGCCGCAGCCCGGCGACCTGGGCGGCGTCGTCGCCGACCGGCGCTTCGCCGGCTCCCACACCTACTACCAGGTAAAGCTCGCGCAGGACGAAGTCACCGTGCTGGGTGGCCCGCGCGAGGCACGGGTGGGTGAGCCGGTGCACGTGCGCGTGGCGGCGGACGCCCGGATCTATGCGTATGGGGAATCGTGAGTCCGGTTATGACCGCGGAGAACGCGGGGAACGCCGAGATGCGCGCCAGTACCCCGCGCACGATGAGCCACACAGTTCAATTCAAAATCCGGAATCTTGATTTTTACGGCGCATTAGTCGCGCGCGCTGATGCCGCGCCGTCTCTCCGCGTTCACCGCGTTCTCCGTGGTCATAACCGGATGCCCGGACGATGAAGCGCAGCGTCGGCCCCGTCAGCGTTCTTGTCACGATCCTGCTCCTCTGGACCGTGCTGTACCCCAACCTTTTCGTGCTGCGCGACAGCCTGGCCAGCGCGGGCACGTTCACGCTCGAGCACTACCAGCGCTTCGCGAACAGCCGCGCCGAGCTCAACGCGCTCTGGAACAGCGTGTGGATCAGCCTGGCCAGCGTGCTGTGCGCGGGACTGCTGGGCGTGCCGCTGGCTTTCTTTTTCTCGCGGTATGACTTCCCCGCGCGCCGGCTGCTGGCCGCGCTCTGCGCCTTGCCGGTACTGCTGCCGCCGCTGGTCGGCGTCATCTCTTTCCTGTTCCTGTATGGCGAAACCGGCTTTTTCACGCGCGGCGTGCAGGCGCTGCTCGGCCTGGAGAACGCGCCCTGGCGGCTGAACGGCGCGGGCGCCGTGCTGTTCGTCCACGCCTACACGATGTACGTGTACTTCTTCCTCTTCACGAGCGCGGCATTGACGCGGCTCGATCCCGCCGTGCTGGAAGCTTCCGCCGCGCTGGGCGCATCGCGGCGGCGCACCATGCTGCGCGTGACACTGCCGATGCTCATGCCGGCGGTCGGCGGCGCGGCGCTGCTCGTCTTCATGACCTCGATGGGCAGCTTCAGCGCGCCGTACGTGTTCGGCGGTGGATTCCGCGTCCTGACTACGCAGATCTTTGCCAGCAAGCTGAATGGTGATCTGCCCATTGCCGCCGTCGAAACCGTGATCCTGGCCGCCGTGTCGATCGTGTTCCTCTGGCTGCTGCAGCGCTATGAAGGCAACCGCAGCTACACGGGCGCCAGCAAAGGCAACGCGCGCCTCGAGCGGAAGCGCGCGGACACGCCCGCGCGCCGGGCGCTGCTCACGGCACTGGCCTCGCTCATCGTGCTGCTGCTCATCCTGCCGCACCTCACGGTCCTGCTCGTTTCGTTCGTGCCGGAAGGCACCTGGACGACGGAGGTCGTGCCGCCTGTTTACTCGGGCGCCAATTACCGCCTCATCTTCGGCGATCCGGAAGCGTTGCGCCCCATCCTGAATTCGCTGGTGATGTCCACCTGGGCGACCGCCGCCAACATCGTGTTTGCGCTGGCTGCCGCCTACCTCCTGGCCCGCCGGAAGGTGCGCGCGCGCTGGCTCATCAATTCACTGGTCATTCTGCCCTGGGCACTGCCCGGCACCGTGCTGGCCATGGCGCTGGCCTCGACCTTCAGCACCAATGCATGGTGGGCCGGTCGCTTCGTGCTGGTCGGCACCGCGGCCATCCTGCCACTCGCGTATTTCATTCGGAATATCCCGCTGGTCACACGCAGCACGCTGGCCGGCTTCCAGCAGATCGATCCGGCATTGGAGGAAGCATCCGCTTCATTGGGTGGGTCGTGGTGGACAACCTGGCGGCGTGTGCTGATTCCCCTGGTGCTGCCCGGCCTGGCGGCCGGCGCGCTGCTCGCGTTCGTCACCGCACTGGGCGAGTTCGTCGCGTCCATCCTGCTCTACACGCATCGCACGCGCCCGATCTCCCTCGAGATCCTCGCCCAGCTGCGCGCGTACAACTTCGGCGCCGCCTCCGCTTACGCCGTATTGCTGATCGCGCTCATGGCCGCCGTCTTCGCGTACGGCCAGCGCGCGATCAGCGAGGAGCGCGGGTCGGTCTAGGAACCGGCGTTCGCCAGCACCGATTCCGCGCGGCTCCGCCCGTCCTTCAACACCCAGTAATACTTGTCGTCACCACACAGCACGACGTCGACCACCGCGCGCGAGTCCATCCCGAAGCTGCGGCGGTCCGGCTCCGACTGATAGCACAACGACTTGTCATCATCGACGGGCGGATGATTGTGCGCCGTCCCCACGTACCGATCGCTGCCACAGGGCTGGTAGCGCACGCTGTTGATGCTGGTCGTCTCCATGCGCGCCAGCCGGAATCCGTCAATGACCAGCCGGCCATTCCGGCGCGTGCCTTCCAGGCACAGCACGAACTCCACATCCGTGATATGACGATACAGGAACTGGAACCCGTCGAGCACTTCCGGAGCCATCACGACCGGCTCCGCTTCACTCATATCCAGTCCGCTTTCTGCGACGGCCGCTTCATAGCTGCCGGTCTCGGTTCCGAAGGCCTTCGGACTTACTCCTGAGCTGCTGCACGCGACGCATGCCACGGCTGCTCCCACTACCCCAACCCCACTCCACTTCATGATCCTCTATCCCTTCAACCCGGACCTGCGATGCATCCGGTCTCGAGAATGTCAGGCACTGCGGCCGCGCTGTTAGCCAGCTTCGCGAGGGCCGTCGCGCAGGGAATGCTAAATGCAGGAAAGAGACCACAATTTCGATCTGGATTGACGTGGTGTAAGTGGTTGTCAATGAGTGAGTTGCGAATAGGCATCTCGGGGTGGACCTACGCCGGATGGCGGGGCGTTTTCTATCCACCAGATGTCACACAGAAGCGCGCGCTGGAATACGCCAGCCGACAGCTCAATTCGATCGAAATCAATGGGACGTTCTACTCGATGCAGCGCGCGTCGAGCTTTCAGGCGTGGTATGATGCGACGCCGCCGCGTTTTCAGTTCGCCGTCAAAGGCAGCCGCTTCATCACGCACATGAAGAAGCTCAAGGATGTCGACGTTGCGCTCGCCAATTTCTTCGCGTCCGGCGTGTTGCTGCTGCGTGAGAAGCTGGGACCGATCCTCTGGCAGTTTCCGCCACAGCTCGCGTTCAACGAAGAGAGATTCGCGGCCTTTCTCGAGCTGCTGCCGCGCACGACGACGGCGGCCGCGCGCCTGGCGCGCCATCACGACCACCGCCTCAAAGGTCGCGCGGTGTTGCAGGCGCATGCGGAGCGGCCGGTGCGCCATGCTTTCGAGATCCGCCACGACAGCTTTCTGGATGAGGCGTTCGTGAAGCTGCTGCGCAAGCATAACGCGGCGCTGGTTGTCGCCGACACCGCCGGATTGTGGCCCTATGCCGAGGATGTCACCGCGGATTTCATGTATCTGCGCCTGCATGGCGCGTCGGAGCTGTACACGAGCGGCTACGGCGATGCCGAGCTGGACCAGTGGGCAGACCGGATCAAGCGGTGGGCGAAGGGCCAGCAGCCGCGCGCGGCCGCATTGATTACGACGTCGCCGCCGCGCCGCCGCGCGCAGCGCGATGTTTACGTATATTTCGACAACGATCGCAAGGTCAGGGCGCCGTTCGATGCCATGCGCCTGGCCGAGCGTCTGCAACCGAAACGTCACCGCAGGAGCGCATGACCGAAAATCCTCGCATAGTCGCGCTGCAGCAGCTACTCGGACGCAATCCCAACGACACGCGCGCGCTGTTCGGGCTGGCCAACGAATTCGAGAAAGAGGCCCGCTGGAGCGACGTCGTCGAGCAGCTCAGCCGTTACCTGCAGGTCGCCGAAGACGAAGGCAACGCGTGGGGGCGACTGGCGCACGCACTGCGCGAGACCGGCCGCGACGCGGAAGCGCGCGAAGCATACCGCAAGGGCGTGCAGGTCGCGCAGGCCCACGGCCATCCCAGCATGGCGGCCGAATTCGAGGAGATCCTGGATTCCTGGTAGCG
>CBJLQC010000201.1:0-5477 GCA_966424955.1 uncultured bacterium
GAGAGCGCGCTGCATCCGCAGACGCTCATCGCCTACGACATGGACGGCCATTGGCTGGGTGCCAACCACGGCGCGCCCGCGCGCCTGCACTCGCCGGTGAAGCTCGGCTACAAGAGCGTCAAATACCTGACGCGCATCGTCTTCATGCCGCGGCGGAATGGCGGCTACTGGAGTGATCGCGGCTACGAATGGTACGCGGGCGTCTGAGTGAGTGGATGAAGCTCAGGTTGTACTGATGACCGGCTGGTCTTCGTGGTGCGCAATGCGCAGTCCGCCTTCGAATTGCCGGATCATGCCAACGAACGCGTGCGCCAGCTCGGCATCGAACTCGGTGCCCGCTCTCTCCTCGATGTAACTGACGACTCTTTCGCTTTCCCACGCATCGCGGTACGGCCGGGTGGTGCGCAGCGCATCGTAAACGTCGCACACGTGCACGATCTTGCTGGCGTAGTGGCAGTCACGCGGGAAGGCCAGGCTCGGATAACCGCCGCCATCGATCATGATGTGGTGCTCGTACGCGACTACGGCGGCCAGATCGAGCTGCTCCTCCGTCTCGATGATGATGCGCGCGCCATCCACTGTATGCATGTTCATGATGTCGCGTTCTTCCGGCGTGAGCTTCCCGGGCTTGGTGAGGATGTCGTGCGGGATGCGCACTTTGCCGATGTCGTGCAGCAGGCCGGCCACGCCGAATGCCCGCACATCCGCCGGGCCCAGCCCGCGGTGTTCCGCCAGTGCCATGGCCAGTACCGCCACGTTCAGCGAGTGGGTGGTCGTGTATTCGTCGAAGCTGCGCAGCTGAAGCAGGGGGATGATCATTTGCCGGTCGCCATGCATGGCCACCGAGAGCGAGCGCACGACGGCTTCCGCTTCCGCCAGGTGCAACTGCTGATCGTGTTGCAGCTGCTGGTGCAGCCAGCGGATCGTGTCGGCTTCCGCGTTCAGGGAGAACGACGCCGCAGTAGCGGACACCGGCACGTCCCCCGTCTCGCCCCGGACGCCGACCGTACCGAAACGGATGCGCGTGTTGCGCAGCTGACGCGCCTCGGCCGAAGGCACACTGGTGCTCGTCAAGCGCGCCAGGACTTCTTCCAGAAACTCTTCGAAATCCTCGCGCGAGACGTCTGCATCGAATTCCAGGCGCTGCACACCGGCCGAAGCGAGGCGGTCGGCCCAGTCCCAGGCGCGCAGCTCGCGCACCGGCTCGGTGCCACAGACGATCTCATCGCCCAGGAACGTGAATACGGGACGTGGCAGCCTGGTCTGCAAATCGAGCAGTGCCTGGTAGGCGCTGTCGATCACGCGCTCGCGGGCCGGATGGCCCTCCGTGTACAGGCCCATGGTCGCCACCGACTGGGCGAGCGCCGTGAGGAACAGGGCGGGCTCGGTCACGCCGGCGCCTCCTTCTGCGCTGCCGCGCTAACTTCGGGATCCTTCGAGCGCGCGGCCCGCTGCAACGCGGCCGCAGCCCGCGGATCCCGCGCCCAGTGCGCGTGGAGCGTGGACAACGCGACGAGCAGGAAGGGCGTTTTTTCCACCAGCCGGATACGCCCCAACAGTCCCTTGCCCGCTACTACGAGCTTGAGCAGCGCGTCGACCGCGAGGGGATTGCGGACCTGCCCCAGCAGGCGGATCAGGCGAATGCGAATGTCGGCCGGCAGATGCTCCTGCGTGATGCGGCTGGCAATGAACGGCACCGCCGCTTCCGGACACGAGCGCTGGGCGGCGGCCACACCCAGGCGCAGGACGCGCTCGTCGGTGTCCTTGAGCGCGGCAATGATCGCGCGGTCCACCTCGCCCGTTACGCGCAGCCACATGGCGACCGCCTCGCGGCGCACGCGCGCGTCCGCGTGCCGCGCGAATGCCGCCGGCGTGAAAGCGCCGGTCGGCAGGTACTGCATCTCATTGAGCATGGCGAGCATATTCCGCTGCACGTACCAGCGCTCGTCCTGGAGCAGTTCGATGATGCGGGGGACGGCGACATCACCCATGGATACCACGCGGCGAAAAGCACCCATCCGGGTGCCCCGCAGCTCGGATTCGGTCAGCGTCTTCAGCAAAACGTCGGTGGCCATGGATGCGTCCATGCGGTCGAGCAGGGCATTCACCACATCGAAATCCACGACCGGCTGCTTGAGCAGGACCTCGACATTGTGCTCGCTGGCCAGGTGCTCCCACAGCTCACGTGCGACCTGGTTGTCCACGGGAACCGTGCGCAGCATCTGCACGAGCTCAGCGGCCTCGTTGTTGAGCTCGATCTGGCGCACTGCGCGCCAGAGCGGCACACCGGTCGCGCCTACTTCGATGGCCATCTGCACGATGCGCAGCGGCTCGGTCGCCACACGGTGTGGCGGTGCGTCCGCGCTGCCGCGAGTGGTGGCCATCTTCTGCAGCGCGATGGTGTAGGCGTTCGGATTCGGGTCCTGGAGGGTCCACCCCGAGATGAGGTCACGCACCTGCTCGCGCAGCGCATGATCGGCCTGGGATTGCAGCGTTGCCGGGCCGCGCTCTGCGTAGTTGGAGAGCTTCGACAGCATGCGCATCAGCGAGCTCGAGATGTTCTGCCCAGACGTAGCCGCGGCCGCCTTCACGATGTCGACCACTGCATCAACCGACAGACCCTCGGATGCGTCCAGCACGAATTGCCGGCGCTGCGCCACATCCCCTCCCATCTCCACCAGCCGCCGCAGCGTGGCCGGGTCGAGCTTGCCGATCAACCTGGACATGCGCCGGCGCACCGGTAGCGCTGCCGGTCCGCCCTCCTGCTTCAGCTCCTGCGTGAGCTGAAGCAGATATCCCACGATCACCTGATCGTATGCCTGCGCTTCCGGGTGCTCGTTGATCGCTTGCGCCACCACCGTCGCGTCGGTTGACGGCGGCTCGCGCGACTCGCTGCTCAACGCCGCGTGCGCCAGCCCGATCCATAATTGTGCCGAGCGCGTCGAGGCTTCGCGCTGCTGCTCGTCCACCGCCTCGTCCGGTTCGTCCCCGACCAGCTCCAGCTGGTCGTACGTGAGCGAAAAGAGCCGCACGCCGCGCCAGGCGCGCAGCCGTTCCGGATCGGCCAGTCCCAGCGGCCGTTCGCCCTTCTCGGCTTCGGTGGCTACTACGCGCATCATGTCGACGAGCTCGGCCGCAGTCACACCGCGCTCGAAGACGACCGCGCCGATGTGCTGCTTGTGGAATTTCTCGGCGAGACTGCGCAACACGGGGTGCCCGGCATCCGTGGCCACGCCCTCGATGACGAGCTGCTGCCTGGCTACCCCGATGGAAACACTGGGGCGCTCGGCCAATAGCGCGGTCAGACGATGCACCACGCCTTGCGCCGACTTCTCCTGCGAAGGATGGCCGGCCGGATACATGGTGGTGCGGTGCAGAGCAATGGAAAACTCGATCAGAAACTCGGACAGTTCTGTCGAAAGCGTGTCCCGCTCCGGAGCGCCTGGCGTTTGGCTCAATTACGGTACTTCGGTCAGGTGATTTCTGTATGACTATACAGTAGCTCGGCCACCTTTGCACGGATTATCGGGAGCGGCGCAGGCTTGACCATGACGGCATCGCAGCAGCCGCTCGCGAGCAGCTCGGCCTCATCGTCGTTGTGCGCCAGTGCGGTCAACACCAGGATGGGAAGGAACCGCGGCGCCGCATCCCGCTTGATCTGCGCGCCGGCCTCGATACCGCTGATACCCGGCAGATGAATGTCGAGCAGGACGAGGTCCAGCTCGAGCATTCGTGCGAGAGAAACAGCCGCTTCGCCGGACTCGGCGGTGACTATCTCGTAATCGGCGCTGAGCACTTCCTTCAGGATCGTCAGAAGATCATGGTTGTCTTCGACGATCAGGATGCGCGCCGACATTTCGTCAATCGCCCTCCGCGGCCACCAGATCGTCGAGCGGCACCGCCAGCCGCGTCGCATTGCGCCGCTTCGCCACCTGCGCCACCCGCTGCTCGACGTCGGCCGTGACCTCGACGCCCCGCTTCTTGAGCAGTCCGACGATCTCCGCTCGCAGGTTTTCCTTACCCGTGCGATACACGTCCGGATGAATGAGCAGCTGGCCGTCCACCACTTCGACCAGCCGGTAAACGACGTCGAAACGGATCGGCCGGATGCTGAAGTTCCTGGTCATGCGATCGTTCGACTCCAGCGTCGACAGGAGCGACGCATCAACGCGAGGCGTACGGTAGCGGTGGATCAGGCGCGTGAGCTCGAGCAGGTCTTCCTTGCCCATGCGGATGCAGCCATGCGACGCGGGCGCGCCCAACCGGTCCTCGTAGCTGGTGCCGTGGATGTAGAGCAAAGGCGCAAAGTTGATCTTCACTTTGCCCATCGGATTGTCCGGTCCGGGCGGCGTGATCTTTTCGCCGCGCGCCCATTCCGACTTGGGCGGATGCCACCACGGATTCCAGACCACCGAAGTAATGCGATAATGCCCGGCCGGCGTCTCGTGGCCGCGCTTGCCCGCCGACACATCAATGCTGCGCGTCTTTTGACCTTTTTCGAAAACGTCGATACGACTGGCTGGAATGTTCAGCACCAGGCGCAGGTCATCGGGCGCACGCTGCTGCCGGTAGGCACTGAAGCCCGCGCCGGCGAACAGCACGAGTATCAAGCCTGCAGTGACTTTTCTGAGGAGAGGGTTCATATCCCTTGAATGAGCAAGGGACATGCCTGCAAGACTATCTGCGCAAACGCTTTATGGCGGACGCCAGGCGGTCCAGCGCAGCCCGCAATCGGGCTGCTGGCAGACCGAATCCGAGGCGCAGGTACGAACCCATTCCGAAGTGGGCGCCGGGGACGACCAGCACGCTGTAATCCGCACGCAGGATTTCGGCGAACCGGTCGGAAACGAGCGGCAGATCGTACCCTGCGTAAGCGATGGCGCCGGCGGCGGGTGCCTGGCAGCGGAAGCCGGCGACGTCGTCCAGCCAACCTTGCGTGATGTCCCAACCCTCGTTGATGCGCTGGCGCGTGCGCTCGAGTATGCGTGGTCGCACCTCCGCGCTGAGCGCGATGGTCGCGATGCGATCCGTGAGCTCACCGGGTGAGATCGTCATATAGTCCTTGCGTGCCCACAACTGGGCAGCCACATCGGCGGGCGCGACAGCCCAACCGATGCGGATGCCAGGCAGCCCGTACGCTTTCGAGAGGGAGCCCGTGGCGATGACGCGTTCGTACGCGCCGAACAGCGATCGCGTTTCCGCGCCGCTACGCTCCGCGCCACTGTAGACTTCGTCCGCCAGTATCCAGCAGCCGGCGCGCTGAGCGGCGTCGAGCACGGCCGCACGGGCCGGTTCCGCCATGATGGCGCCCGTCGGATTGCTCGGGTTGGTGACGACGATCATGCTGGTGCGCGCGCTCACGTACATCCGCACCATGGGACCGGACGGGCTGCGCAGCGTCTCCGAGCACGCGGTGCTGAACGCGAACTACATCATGAAGCGGCTCGAGCCCCACTACGACCTCGGCGCGCCGGGCC
>CBJLQC010000202.1:0-5466 GCA_966424955.1 uncultured bacterium
CTCAAGGGCATCACCCAGGTACAGGTCGATCGGCGCGCCGGCCTGACGTTCCCGCGCGTGCTGCGCGCCGTCCTGCGCCAGGATCCCGACATCATCATGGTCGGCGAGCTGCGCGATCGCGAAACCGTGGACGTCGCGCTGGCCGCCGCGATGACCGGCCATCTCGTGCTCTCCACGCTGCACACCAATGACGCACCGTCCGCCGCCACCCGCCTGTTCGACATGGGCGCGCAGCCCTACCTCGTCGCCGCCACGCTGATCGGCGTCCTCGCCCAGCGCCTGGTCCGCCGTACCTGCGCCGCCTGCGGCGGGAACGGCTGCGGTGACTGCGCGGGCGCCGGCTGCCGCGGCCGCATCGGCGTGTACGAGCTGATGCGCGTGGACGCCCCCATGCGGGCCCTGATCGGTAAGCGCGGCACCGCGGATGCACTCCGGAACTTGGCGTCCGACAACGGGATGCGCAGCCTGGGCGCAGACGCCCGCGACAAGGTGGCGGCCGGCACCACCACGGCCGCCGAGGCCGCACCCCTCCTTTCGCTGCTCGGGTAGCTGTCCGGTTTTTCGAGGCCGTGCGTTCTCTTACGGCTGATTATCTCAGTACCGAACTAAATCCCGGAGGCGAGCATGCGCGCACCAATCGCTGGACTCACGGCAATCCTCCTCTCGACAGCCTGCGGCGGTGGCGGCGGTGGCGGCGGCGTGGTGAATCCGCCGACCACGGGCACCGTAAGCGGCACGGTGGTCGATCAAACGGCCACGGCGGTACCGAGCGCGTCGGTCGCGTTGTCGGCCACGGGTCAAACGACGCGGCAGGCCACGACCAACACGGCGGGTGCTTACAGTTTCGCGAACGTTCCGGTCGGCACGTGGACGGTGACGGTGACGCCGCCCAGCGGGTACACGCTGGGCGCCGGCACCGGCACGACGAGCGTCACGGTCGTGGGCGGCCAGCAGGCGAACGCCACGGCGATCACGCTGAACAAGACGGGGGGCGGGACGCTGCCGCCGCTGACCGCGACGGTGACGATGCAGAACACGCAGTTCAGTCCGCAGAACGTCGAGATACGGGTGGGCGGCAACGTGCGGTGGACGAACAATGATCAACTTACGCATAACGCGACATTCTCTAACGTCGCGACGGCCGACCTGACCAACGGTCAGACCAGCGCCGCAATCACCTTCAATACGGCGGGCACGTTCAACTACTCATGCACATTTCACGCGGGCATGAGCGGCTCGGTGACCGTGAAATAAAGCGCTTCAGTCGCTGTCGAGCTTGAAGGAATCGGACACCTGGCGCAGCAGGCGCTCCATGGACTCGGCGCGAGCCGGGAACAGGTGCCGATCGGAGATGGTGTTGAGGGCAATGCGCAGGTCGGGAAACGCGTCCGCGCAGGACGCATAAACCTGGTTCATCCCGCTGCGAGCGGCATCGCTGGAGTCGGCAGCCCGGCGATAGCCGCTCGCTCCGAGACGTTCCCCAAAGCGTAATTCAGGCACGGCGCCGTAAGGCGAACGGATACGCAGATATTTGCCCAAACTTATGCGGCATGCATTGGTAGCAATTACCAATAAGGCGTACGATTTCGCTGAAAAAACTCAACTCACACCCCAGCAGTGTGCGTAATCTTCTCCGTGGGCTACGACGCGCTGCCCCGAAGCCGGCGTCTTGCACGCGTATGCGAAGGGTAGAATGCAAGCGAGCGAGGTGCCTTCTTACGTTGTTCTTACGAACTTCTTACAAAGTTCTTACAGAGGGCGCGTTGCAAGCATCGTTGGCGAACTTCATCCTCATATATACGAGGAATTCTTGTAGGCGGCACTGAAAGCATCTAGAGCCATGGCCTCGCCTGCTGAGAGTGAGGTTTTACACCACCCGCAAGGAGCCACGATGTACTCTCTGTTATACTCACTTCAGGTAGCAGCACTATTAGGCCTGATTGCATCAGCTGGTTTTGATGAGGCGCGCATGGCGGTGAGTTCGGTCGCTTCGACCTCCTTTGCGCCGTGTCCACCGACTTACACGAGATACGTTCCGTTGGTTCACCGGCCCGACAATATCAACAGCGTCTTACTCGATCTGAAACCAAACCACACCCTGACCGCGCCAGGTTCAACGTACTTTTCCCGAGGAAGTGATCCATTCCAATACGCGGGTGAGGCGGGGTGGTTCATATATTACAACGTGCATTACGCAGCGAAGTGCTATGAGTTGAACGGAGTGCCGGCCGTAGTGGGTGACTACATGATTTCTGGCACATTCACGAGTCTTGGATCGGGAGGCGGCACTGGGGGTGGAAGTGGCGACGATGAGAACTGCGAAACACAAGTGGTCCTCGATCCAGCATGCGAACCAGCCTCCGGTGGAGGCTCGTCAGGAGGGGAGGGACCTGGTGGAAGCACTTGTACGATGCAATACGTATATATTGACATTTACAACAACGAAACGGGGAGGTGGGAAGTATGGTGGGAGGGCTACGCATATGTCTGTGAATAGCTGGGTATCAACCTCCGTGAGGATACATGAAAGCCATAACCATCTTGCTACCGCGATTCGCGTTATTGAACACCGTCGTGGCTGTAATCTCAGCGGTGTTCGCCTCTAGCGCGCTTACACAGCAAACATCGCCGGCCTCGGATCTTTACTACTACCAGCAGGGGCGGGTTCCCATCATAGTGGCGCTCGTCGATAGTGTCCCGTACCCGAGCGCCGATGCTGTCATTATTCGTCGACGCGCACAAGTTCCGCACGACGTAATTGTGATCCGATCCGCGGCCGCTTCTGAAACCCTTTTGGTCCGTGCTTTCTTTACGCTCTATACGGCTCACTTCCAGGACAGCGCTTGTCCCAGCCGCGATGCTGTTCACCGTGTAACAGAGCGCAGCGGGACTGCGCCACCTGATTGGAGCGATAATGATCGCCGTGGCGTCGCCACCCTGCTCGAAAGACTAAGAACGCGATCGAACGCGCATGTCTCGGGCATTGGCTCAGCTCGCGCGAAGAAAGTTTGGATACGACGATTCTGGAATGAGCCACGTGAGCGCTACCCATTCGGACAGGGCGGCCCAACGAGCGTATGCTGATGCCTGCGGCCCAGCACGAACTAACGAACTCCCGTGAGGAAGATGGAGACGGCTTAAATGAAAAATGCAATCCGGCTGGTACCCTGCGTTCTGATACTATTGGCCTCCGGTTGTTCTGACCGTGATGAGCAACTAAGCGGATCGCAGCTTCCTCGAAAGCAGTATGCGATTCGCGATCTCAAGGGAGAGATCCCGACGTCCTGGACGATGGAGGAACTTCGCGAAGCGGAGGCCAAAACTCTCGAGCAACTCTATGCGCGCGCCGAATCTCCCGAGCAGGAGCAAACCCTTCGCGACTTCGTAGGAGCCGGCAGGGCAGGCGTGTACGGGATGCCAGATTCGATAGGTGCTGATCTCATTGCTCGGGTTTACGCTATTCGTGACATTATCCGTGACCGGCAACGAGGCAAACTAGTTCCGCCGCCATACATTCTGGACCCTGACGAGAGGTAATTACGCTAGTGCGGGTAACGGAACCGCTGCGGGACGCGTCAGCATTAGACTCTAGCACCGTTATGGCGAAGGATTTCTAAACAACGAGGCGGTAGCCTACGCCGCGAACCGTGAGCAGGTGTCTAGGTTTTGCCGGATCCACTTCAATCTTGCCGCGCAGCGTAGATACGTGAAAATCCACTGTACGTGTCGCGGTTGCTCCTTTGAAATTCCAAATTGTTTGTAGCAGTCGATGCTTCTCGACGATCGTGCCTTTTGCGCTCAACAGCGTACGAAGCAGTGCAATTTCTTTCGGTCGCAGGTGGCTTTCACGCGTTCCGCTGATTGCGGTGCGGCTATCCAGATTGATGAGTGTCTCCCCAATCCTCAAGATTCGATGTCCGGATGTAACCCGGCACCGGCGTAGGTTTGCTTTGACGCGCTCCAGCAGTTCGATTACGCTGAATGGCTTCACAACGTAATCATCGGCTCCCAGACGAAAGGCAGTAATGCGATCTGCAGTCTCCCCCCTCGCGCTGAGCACGATGATAGGAATTTCTATGCCTTTTTCGCGCATCCTACGCAACACTTCGAACCCGTTCATTAGCGGCAGCATAAGATCCAGAATGCAAAGGTCTGGTTCAGAACACGAAATGATTTCAAGCGCCGCGACACCGTCGTAAGCTTGCAAAACGTCATATCCTCCATTCCTAAGCATGGTACTTAACCCGAAACAAGATTCACGTTGTCGTCGATAACAAGGACGCGCGGAGGCGCGGTCATGCGTTTGATGGGTTCCATTTCAGTAGCGGACCTGGACGGATAACCAGCAGCATCGGGCCGCTTCTCATTGCCATTGAATACGATTGGGTTGTGATTGAGGTCTTCCAGAAGTGCGCGGGGCTTCGTCCCAAGAATAGGCATGAATCACCTTATCGGAGAAGAAGGGTTAATGCTTGCTTGATGTGTGAGCGGCCGGCCGACCAGCGAGCTGTACTCGGGAGGCTACACCCCGGTGTCTCCGCCTGTGCAGAACATATCAACGTCAAAGCTATGGCAGGCGTACGACACGCGGATGGGCAGTCACTGCCTATTTCTTGGTGTTTCAACCTGTTGATGGGTCTATTGCAGATTTGTGGGGAAATGGCGCAGGCCAAACGGGCGGAGGTGGCTAGTGCAGGGAGCGGAGGCGGCTCGGGCAGCGGCGGTGGCGTGGTTTACGCGTCCACCAACCTGAACAACGGTCAAACCAGCGCCGCGATCACCTTCGCCACGGCGGGCACGTTCAACTGTGGCAGGTGCGTGACCACGGAAAACGTATCTACTCATGCACGATACACTCGGGCATGAACGGCTGCGTGACCGTGCAGTAGAGCGTTGATTCAGTCGTAGTCGAGCTTGAAGGAATCTGAGACCTGCCGCAGCAGGCGCTCCATGGACTCGGCGCGAGCCGGGAACAGGTGCCGATCGGAGATGGTGTTGAGGGCAATGCGCAGGTCGGGAAACGCGTCCGCGCAGGACGCATAAACCTGGTTCATCCCGCTGCGAGCGGCATCGCTGGAGTCGGCAGCCCGGCGATAGCCGCTCGCTCCGAGGTTCTCGTAGTACTCGATGCCGGGCGCACCGCGCCGTTGCACGCGCGCGGTGATGTAGTCCGGAAACAAGCCTGACAACCAGAGCGCAAAATCGCCGAGATGCGCGTGCAGCAGGAAGCGGTGATGTCCGGTTGCCGATTCGGCTGCGGTCACCAGGTCGACCAGGTAGGCGTACTCGCGTTCGTGGGTCTCATCGACGCGGTACGCGCGCTTGCCTTCCGAGTAGTTGCTGAGCAGCGCACTCAGGTAGTCGGCCATCAGCCGGTCGCTGATGCCGTGCTCGAGCAGCGCGTGCCGGACCACCACGTAGAAGACCAGGCTGAGCGGTGCCGTGCTGAAGCCGCCGTCCTGGGCG
>CBJLQC010000203.1:0-5455 GCA_966424955.1 uncultured bacterium
CCCCGCTGGCCGGCCTGCTGGGCGTCCACGCGCGGCCGGCGCGGCTGCTGGCGCTGGTGCCCGCCGCATTGACCGCGTACTTCGCATGGATGCTCGCGCAAGTGATGGCGAGCGGTGCCTTCACCGTTACCGTGCCGTGGGCGCCGCGCCTCGGTCTTTCACTCGCGTTCCATTTCGATGCGCTCGGCCTGCTGTTCGCCCTGCTCATCACGGGCATGGGCGCGCTCGTCGTCATGTATGCCGTCGCCTATCTGGGTGAGCATCCACTGCGCGGCCGGTTCCAGCTCACGCTGTTCGCCTTCATGGGCTCCATGCTGGGGGTGGTGCTGAGCGACAACGTGCTGCTGCTGTTCGTCTTCTGGGAGCTGACCGGTCTTACCTCGTTTTTCCTGATCGGCTTCGACCACGAGCGGAGCGAGGCGCGCCGGGCTGCGCTGCAGGCGCTGCTGGTGACCAGTGCCGGCGGCCTGGCGCTGCTCGCGGCCGGCGTCATGGCCTGGCAGCTGGCGGGCACCACCAGCCTGGCGTCCATGCGGGCAGGCGCGGTCGACTTCGCGGCCGATCCGCGGTACGTCGCGATGACGATCCTGGTGCTGGCCGCGGGATTCACGAAGTCGGCGCAGTTCCCGTTTCATTTCTGGCTGCCCAACGCGATGGAGGCACCCACGCCGGTCAGTGCCTACCTGCATTCGGCGACGATGGTGAAAGCGGGCATCTATCTGGTTGCGCGCATGACGCCGCTGCTGGGCGGGACGGCACTGTGGAGCAACATCATCATCGTCGTGGGCGCGATCACGATGGTGGGTGCGGCCTATCGCTCGCTGCTCGAGACCGATCTCAAGCGTATCCTCGCGTATACAACGGTGGCCGCCCTGGGCGCGATGATGCTGCTGCTGGGGGTCGGCACGCGGGCGGCCATGGTCGCGAGCCTGGTTTACCTGGCTGCGCACGCGTGTTACAAGGGCGCACTGTTCCTGGTCGCCGGCGCGGTCGATCATGGCACGGGCACGCGTGACGTGCGCGTCCTGTCCGGGCTCGCGCGCGTGATGCCGGCGACGGCTGCCGCCGGTATACTCGCCGCCGCCAGCATGGCGGGCATTCCGCTGTTGTTCGGCTTCATTGCCAAGGAGCAGTTCTATACGAGCGTCGCGGCGCACCAGTCTGTGCTGCTGGGGCTGGCGGTCGCGGCGAGCGCGCTGATGGGTGCGGCCGGGCTGACTGCCGGAGTCGCGCCGTTCGTCGGATCCAGCCGCCGCCCTGCCGACGCGCATGATGTGACGCCTTCACTCTGGCTTGCCCCGCTGCTGCTTGCCCTGCTGGGTGTAATCATCGGCATTGCGCCGTTCATCATCGAGGCGCCCGTCGCGCAGGCGGCGAATGCCATCACCGGCACGATCGGCACCGAGCACTTCGCCATCTGGCATGGCTGGACGCGTGAGCTGCTGTTGAGTGCGGTTACGCTCGTCATCACGGTGGCGCTCTACCTGTTGCGCGCGCGCTTCGCGAAGCTGCCCGCGCTGCGCGCGCTGGCCACGGAGCGCCTGTATGACGGCACGCTGGCCGGACTGGACGCGGCGAGCGGCCGCATTGCGCCCGCGCTGCAGAGCGCTTCGCTGCGCTCGTACGTGCGGGTCATTGTCGCGACGGCCGTCGTGTTCCTCGTAACCGCATACGTGCGTGTCGACGAGCTGCCGCGCCTGCTCGTGCGTACGCAGCCGCGCTGGCACGAGATATCGCTGGCGGTGCTCATCATGCTCGCCGCGATCAGCGCGGCGCGCGCACGCTCGGCCATGGCTGCCGTGCTGTCGCTGGGCACGGTCGGCTACGGGCTGGCGCTGCTGTACGTGCTGTATGGCGCGCCCGACCTGGCGGCCACGCAATTCGCGGTCGAGACCTTGACCGTCGTGCTGTTCGTGCTGGTGTTCTACGAGCTGCGCAACTTCTACGATGCGACGTCGCGCTGGTCGCGCGCGCGCGATGCCATCCTGGCCGGCAGCGTGGGCCTCAGCATCGCGCTGCTCGTCCTGGCCACGTCGGCGACCGGCATCACATCGCGGCTGGGCGGCTACTTCATCGACGCCGCGCCCAGCCTGGGTCATGGCCGCAACGTCGTGAACGTCATACTGGTTGATTTCCGTGCCCTCGACACCATGGGCGAAATCACGGTGCTCGTTACCGTCGCGGTGGGCGTGCGCGCACTGCTGCGCATCGGGATGGGACGGCACTGATGCGATCGTCGCTGATGCTCCAGGTGGCGATCCGCGTCCTGATGCCGCTCCTGCTGCTCTACGCGTTCTTCCTGCTCTGGCGCGGGCACAATGCACCGGGTGGCGGCTTCGTCGGCGGGCTGGTCGCGGCCGCCGCGTTCGTGCTGTACTCGCTGAACGAAGGCGTGCCCGCGGGGCGGCGCGCGCTGCGGATCGATCCCTCGAACCTGCTCAGCCTGGGGCTGGGCATTGCGCTGCTCAGTGGGCTGCCCGGTGTGCTGGCCGGCGGCTCCTTCATGAAGGCCGTATGGGGGACGTTCCACATCGGCGAAACGAAGATCACGCTCGGCACACCGCTGCTGTTCGATGTCGGCGTTTTCCTCGCGGTCGCGGGTGTCGTGCTCACGATCGTTTTCACGGTCGCCGAAGCCACGCACAAAGAGAATTGAAATGGAACTGCTACTGGCACTGGTCTCCGGAACGCTGTACGCGAGCGGCATCTACCTCATGCTGAAGCGACGGCTGGCGCAGCTGATCGTCGGGCTGAGCATGCTGGCCAATGCGTCCAACCTGCTGATCTTCACGTCGGCCGGGCTGCGACGCGGCCGGGCACCCATCATCAGCGATGCGGCTTTGCAAGGGGTGGCGGAACCGCTGGCCGATCCGGTGCCGCAATCGCTCATCCTGACGGCCATCGTGATCGGCTTCGGTGTGCTGGCCTTCTCGCTCGTGCTCGCGCATCGCGTGCACGTGTCGGCCGGCACCGACAACGTCGATGATATTGCGGCGGGGAATCCGTAATGCTGCTGGCCCTGCCCATCCTCATCGCGTTCGCGACAGCTATTGTGCTCAAGGCGCTGCCCTATCGGCCGCTGTTGTTGCGTGCGGTGGCGTTTGCCGGGGCGCTGGCGCTGCTGGCCGCGGCGGTCGCGATCCTCGTGCGCGTAGTCACCGCAGGCGTGCAGGTCCTGCAGATCGGCGGGTGGCCGGCGCCCTTCGGCATCACGCTGGCCGCCGACCCGTTCAGCGCCATCCTGATCACGATGGTCGGCATCGTGGCCACGGCCGTGACCGGCCATTCGTTTGCCGGCGTAGATCCGCGCCGCGAGGCGCTCGGCTACCATCCGCTCATTCATATCCTGCTCATGGGCGTGTGCGGTGCGTTCCTGACGGGCGACGTCTTCAATCTGTACGTCTGGTTCGAGGTCATGCTCATCGCGTCGTTCGTGCTGATGTCGCTGCACCGCACGCGCGAGCAGCTGCACGCGGCCTACGTGTACGTCGCGCTCAACCTCATCTCATCGGCGATTCTGCTGACCGCCATCGGCCTGTTGTATGGACAGGCCGGCACCCTCAACTTCGCCGACCTGGCGCGCGTGTGGCCCGAGCGCGGAAGCGCGTTGCTCAACGATTCGCTGTCCATACTTTTCCTGACGGCCTTCGGCATCAAGGCCGGCCTGTTCCCGCTTTTCTTCTGGCTGCCGGCCTCCTATCACGCGCCGCCGCCGCCCGTGGCGGCGCTGTTCGCGGGACTGCTCACCAAGGTGGGCGTGTATGCCATGATCCGGCTCTTCTCACTCGTTTTTCGCGATCCCGGCGCCCTCGCCTACTCGCTGCTGCTCGTCCTCTCCATCGCGACCATGCTGGTCGGATTGCTCGGCGCGCTCGCGCAGCGCGATTTGCGGCGCGTGCTTGCCTTCAACCTGGTCGGGCACATCGGGTTCACCACCGTCGGCCTCGCGCTGTGGACGCCGCTGGCCCTGGCTGCTTCGATCTTCTACCTGCTGCATCACATGCTGGTGATCACTACGCTTTACCTGGTGAGCGGCCTGTTCCTGCGGCAGCATCGCACAGCCAACCTGGACGAGCTGGGCGGCCTTTACCGCTCCAATCCGGCGGTGGCCGCGCTCATCCTCGTGCCGATCTTTTCACTCGCGGGCATGCCGCCGCTATCCGGATTTCTCGCCAAGCTGGCCATTGTCGCGGCGGCGTTCGAGGCAGACTCGCCGGTCCTGGTGTTCGTGGCGTTGCTGGTCGGGTTGCTGACGCTGCTGTCGATGGCACGCGTGTGGCAGCACGTGGTCTGGAAGCGGGAGACGGCACC
The DNA here is from genome assembly GCA_966424955.1 of uncultured bacterium. Lineage (GTDB taxonomy): Bacteria > Gemmatimonadota > Gemmatimonadetes > Longimicrobiales > RSA9 > CBJLQC01. Next base: position 4,312 of record CBJLQC010000203.1, read on the forward strand.
GGCGAGCCGCCCGCTGGGGCGGCTGGATCTCGCGCCGATCGCGATGCTCGTCGTGCTCACGCTCGGCTTCACGGTCGGCGCGTCGGCCGTGTTCGATGCGTCGGCGCGCGCAGCCGATTCACTGCTGCAGCCGGACGCCTACATCCAGGCCGTCATGGGAGGCAAATAGCAATGCTGGGCGGCAATCTGCTGCTGGCATTCGCGTGGGCCGCGCTCACCACCGAGTTCACGCTCGCGAATCTGCTCGTGGGATACGCGGTCGGATATCTCATCCTGCTCGTGCTGGTGAAAGGCGGCGTGCTGCCCGAATCGCGCTACGTCGGCAAGGTAGGCATGGCCATCAGGTTGGGCGTGTTCTTCCTGCGCGAGCTGGTCGTGGCCAATCTGCGGCTCGCCCGCGACGTCGTGTCTACCGGCCACTCGATAAAGCCGGGCATCATCGCGGTGCCGCTCGACGCGAACCGCGACAGTGAAATCATGTTGCTGGCCGCGCTCATCAATCTCACGCCCGGCAGCGTGGCGCTGGATGTTTCACCCGATCGCAAGGTGATGTATGTCCATTCGATGTACGTGGAAACCGCCGACGCCGCCCGTGCCGAAATCAAGAACGGCTACGAGCGGCGGGTACTCCTCCTGCTGCGCTGAGGCATGCCCATGCTCGAGTTGATGCTGTACGCCACCTACGGCCTGCTGTCGTTGGCGACGCTCATTGCCCTCACCCGCGTCATCCGCGGCCCGACGCTGCCCGACCGCGTCGTCGCGCTCGACCTGATCGGCGTACTCGTCGTGTGCTTCGCGGTGGTCAGCGCGGCGACCAGCGGCGCCTCCTACTTCCTCGATGTCGCCATCGTCATTGCCCTGATCAGCTTCGTGGGCACGACGGCGTACGCGCGCTATATCGAGACGGCCCAGCAAACATGAGGGATGGCATCGCCGGTCTGCTGCTCGTCGCGGGTGCGCTGCTTGCCCTGCTGGCCGCGGTGGGCGTGCTGCGCCTGCCTGATGTGTTCACCCGCATGCAATCGTCGACCAAGGCATCGACGCTCGGCCTGGGCTGCCTGCTGGGTGGCCTGGTACTGCTGCATCCCAGCTCGGACATGATGATCCGTGCCGGCACCATTGCCGCGTTCATCATGCTGACCGC
>CBJLQC010000204.1:0-5450 GCA_966424955.1 uncultured bacterium
TCGGACTGGCGCTGCTGATCTTCGCAATTTATCGCGTCGGCAAGATCTTCGACGTCTTCGCCGACCGTTATACCATCGTTACGCTGCTGCCAAACGTGGCGGGGTTGCGCGAGGGCGCGCTGGTCTCGCTGGCCGGCCAGCGCATCGGCAAGGTCGAGGACATCGAGTTCATTCCGCTGCGCGAGAAGCGCGGCGACAACCACCTGCTACTCAAGCTCGAGGTGGGCGAAGCGGTGCGCGATCAGATCCGTTCGGATTCGCGTGCACTGGTGCGCGCCCAGGGCGTGCTCGGCGACAAGTACATCGACATCACGCCCGGCTCCATGCGCGGCCGCGCGTTGGCGGCGGGCGACACCATCGCGTCCGCCACCACGATGGACATCGAGCAGTTCCTGGTGAAAGCCTCCGACGCGATGGAGCGCGCCAATGTCATTGTCGACGACCTGCGTCTCATTACCGGCTCGCTCGCCCGCGGCGAGGGGACCATGGGCGCGCTGCTGCGCGACGAGCAGCTTTACCATCGCATGCTCGACGCGACGACCGGATTGCATAGCCTGCTGACCCAGATCAATCGCGGGGACGGCGCACTGAGCCGCATGATCAACGATCCCGAGATGTACCAGCGTATGGTGTCGGCCGCGGCGCGCGTGGACAGCCTGGCCGCGCTCGCGCTCAACGGCAACGGCAGTCTGGCGCAACTCATGCGCAGTGATTCGCTGTACCGCGGTTTGGTCGGCCTGACGACCCGGGGTGACGCCGCCGCCGCGGAGCTTGCCAGCCTGCTACAGAAGGTCAACCGTCCCGACGGCACGTTCAACCGGCTGTTGACGGACCCTCGCCTGTTCGACGAACTCTTGAAATCGGTGACGGATTTGCAGACGTTGCTCGCGGATGTAAGGCAGAACCCCAAGAAATACGTGCCGGACGTCAATGTGAAGTTGTTCTGAGCCTATGTACGAACCGGATGTCACCACGACCAGCAGCGAAGTCGCGTTCCGTCTTTTCGTTGAACATGTGGTTGATTACGCGATCTTCACGCTCGATCGCAACGGTGTCATCACCAGCTGGAATCGCGGCGCGCAGCGCGCCAAGGGTTACACTGCGGCCGAGATCATCGGCCAGCACTTCTCGATCTTCTACACGCCCGAAGACCGCGCGCGCAAGCATCCCGAGTTCGAGCTGGCCTACGCGATCAAGCACGGCCGCTACCAGGAAGAAGGCTGGCGCCTGCGCAAGGACGGGCAGCGGTTCTGGGCCAACGTCGTCATCACCGCGGTCTTTGATGAGACCGGCCGTCACATCGGCTTCGGCAAGGTCACGCGCGACCTCACCGAGCGGCGCGAGCGCGAGGAGCGTGAGCTGGAGCTGGAGCGGCAGCGCGCCGCGGCAGAGGCGTCCAGCAAGGCGAAAAGCGAGTTCCTCACGACCATGTCGCATGAGCTGCGCACGCCGCTCAACGCCATTCTCGGTTACATGGACCTGCTGGAAGCGGGCGTCCATGGCGAGCTCAACGATCAGCAGCTGGGGATCATCCGGCGGGTGCGCCGCAGCAGCAAGGTGTTACTGGCGCTCATCAACGATGTCCTCAACATCGCGCGCATCGAGAGCGGACATGTCGATTACCAGCTCGAAGAGTTTGCCGCGACCGATCTACTGCGCGACACCGAGATCTTCATGGTGCAGCAGTTCCAGAGCCAGGACATCACGCTGAAGATCGAAGCCGCGCCCGCGCTCAAAATACGCGCCGACTATGAGAAGGCCCAGCAGATCATGCTGAATCTCCTGAGCAATGCCCTCAAATTCACGCCGCCCGGCGGGCACGTGACGGTAACCGCAGTGCCGGAACCGCGTTACGCTCTGATTACGGTGCATGACACCGGACGCGGCATTCCGGCCGACAAGCTCGAGCTGATCTTCGATCGTTTCGTGCAGGTGGACCGGCACTTGACACCGGAAAGCCATCAGGGCGCCGGCCTCGGACTCGCCATCAGTCGCGAGCTGGCGCGCGCCATGGGCGGGGAGCTGCGGGCGCTCGTGTCGGACGACGGCGCCACCTTCCAGCTGACCCTGCCGAGGGCCTAGTGGGCGACATGCCTGACGAACAAGTGCGCGAGCGCATTATCCGGCTGGCGTTCGATGGGAATGCACATCGCTTCAAGCGTTTCGTCAAAATGCTCCAGCGCGCGGTTCCCAGGAATACCGAGGTGATCCTGCGCGGCAGCGCGGTCACCGGCTACCGCTGGGCCGATAACGAGCCCTTCGATGCTGAAGGACCCGGCACCAGCGATCTGGATGTCACGTTCCTGGGCGCCGAGATGCTCGACCTTTGGGAAGAATTCTATATCCCCAAGCTGCACACGAGCCCGCTGTGCGACGAAAATCCGAATGCCTGTCCCCCGCTCAACAATCTCCGGCACAAGCTGAGCAAGCTGGCCGGCCGGCCGGTCAACCTGCAGGCTTCGGTCGGCCTCGTGCAGTTCGCGCGTGACATCCTTTTCGACCAGCCCTACTACACCCTGATCGAGAAGTCTGACGAGAACGATCGTGAGACTTCGGCTGCTTAGCTACAACATCAGATTCGGCGGAAGGGGACGTGAAGAACAGCTCGCCGCGGTCATTCGCAGCGCCGATCCCGACATCGTGCTGCTGCAGGAAGCTACCGACCGACTGGTGGTAGCGCGCCTCGCCGAGCTGGCCGGCTTCTCGACGTGGGACTCGCGCGTCAATTACTCAACCGGCTTCCTGACCCGGCTCGATCTCGAAGCCTACGACTGGCACCTGCCGCCGCGTTCCCGTCATGCGTTCCTCGAAATCGTGGTGGGAAGCCCGCACCTGCGCGTCTTCGGCCTGCACCTGAGCGCCTGGTTCTCCAACTGGAACGAGCGCCAGCGCCATTTCGAGATCAGCGCGCTCCTCGCCGCCATCAAGGAGCATCAGGACGGCCTCCACTTCATAGCCGGTGATTTCAACGCCGTCGCGCCCGGTGAAGTACTGCGCGTAGAGCGCATGCCGCCATGGATTCGCGCCATGGTCTGGTTGAGCGGCCGCGACATTGCGCGCCACACCATCCAGCACATGCTCGATCAGAAGTACGTCGATGCCTGGACGACGCTTCACCCCGGCGAAGCCGGCTACACGTTCCCGACCTGGGACCCGCACGTCCGCCTGGACTACATCTTCACGCCCGATCGCTATCAGGCCACGCTCCAATCCTGCGAGGTTCTGCAGGCGCCTGCCGAGGCTGCCCGGGCATCGGACCATTTCCCGCTGCTTGTCGAGCTGAGCATTTAAGGCGGGCGGGGGGCTCGCGCCCGCGCTCTCCCTCACCACCGCCCCCCGCTTAAGGGCAGTGGAAACTTGCGAGGGAGTCGGCATCCATCCTATTATTCGGATAATAGGATGATGCGCACCCCCGCTCCGGTCTTCCGCCAGCTGGCCGCCCTGGCCGATCCGACCCGCGCTCGCATGCTGCTTCTGCTGGAGCAGCAAGCACTTAGCGTGGGCGAGGTGGGGTCCATCATGCAGCTGCCGCAATCCACGGTCAGCCGGCACCTCAAGGTCCTGCTGGAGGAGGCGTGGGTTTCCGCGCGCTCGGAAGGGCCCAGGAGCCTCTACCGGGTGGCGCGTCTGCGGCCTGCCGCGCGCCGGATCTGGGATACGGTCAGGGCCGAAGTTGCCGGGACAAGCGCGGCGCAGCAGGATCGGCAGCGCCTCCCCGCCGTGCTGGAAGTTCGCCGGGACAAATCCACCGCCTTCTTCTCCGCGGCCGCTAGTGATTGGGAGCGAATGCGCCAGGAGCTGTTTGGTGCGACTGCCGAGCTGTTACCGCTGCTCGCGCTTCTCGATCCCGAGCTTGTTATCGGCGATCTGGGTTGTGGCACCGGCCAGGTTGCGCGCAGCCTCGCACCCTTCGTGCGACGGGTAATCGGCGTCGACTCATCGGCGGCGATGCTCGCGGCTGCGCGGGCGCGCGCGCCGGAAAACGTGGAGCTGCGGGAAGGCAAGCTCGAGCAGCTGCCGCTTGCTGATGGCGAAGTCGACGGAGCGCTGCTCTTCCTGGTGCTGCATTACGTTGTCGATCCGGCCGCGGCGCTGCAGGAAGCGGCGCGTGTGCTGAAACCCGGTGGTCGCGTGCTGGTCGTCGACATGATGCCGCACGAGCGTGACGAGCTGCGTGAAACCATGGGCCACCTGTGGTCCGGCTTCGCTGCCGAACAAATGAACGAGTGGCTGAGCGCGGCCGGCCTGGTGCGCGTTCAGCATTTGCCCTTGCCTGTCGATGCGCGCGCGCGTGGACCGGCCCTCTTTGCCACGCGCGCAACCAAACCAGCTACCAGCAACCTGACCGGAGCGAGTTAGATGAGCACAGTCGTAGAGCGCGAAAAGAAAGCGTCGTCGGCCAAAACGGCGCGCCCACCATTCAAGGTGAAGGATCTCGGATTGGCGGAATGGGGCCGCAAGGAGATCCGCCTGGCCGAGCAGGAGATGCCGGGGTTGATGGCCGTGCGCGACGAGTATGCCGGGCAGCAGCCGCTGAAGGGCGCGCGCATCATGGGATCACTGCACATGACCGTGCAGACCGCCGTCCTGATCGAGACCCTGGTCGATCTGGGTGCCGACGTACGCTGGGTCTCGTGCAACATTTTTTCGACGCAGGATCACGCCGCCGCGGCGGTCGTGGTCGGCCGGCAGGGCACGGTGGAGAATCCGCAAGGCACGCCGGTGTTCGCCTGGAAGGGCGAGACGCTCGAAGAGTATTGGTGGTGCACGGAGCAGGCCCTGATGTGGCCGGATGGCCAAGGTCCCAACATGCTGCTGGATGACGGCGGCGACGCTACCCTGCTCGTGCACAAGGGCGCCGAGTTCGAGCAGGCCGGTCGTGTGCCCGAGTTCGACCCGGAGAGCGATCCGGAAGAATGGGGTGTCATTCTCGACCTGGTGCGCCGCGTACAGAGTGAGGATCCGCAGCGCTGGACGCGCGTGGCCGCAGACATCCGTGGTGTGACGGAGGAGACCACGACGGGCGTGCATCGTCTGTACGAGATGCAGAAGGCGGGCACGCTGCTGTTCCCTGCTATCAACGTGAACGACTCGGTGACGAAGTCGAAATTCGACAACCTGTACGGCTGCCGGCACTCGGTCGTGGACGGCCTGAACCGCGCTACCGATGTCATGCTGGCCGGCAAGGTCGCGGTCGTATGCGGCTACGGTGATGTGGGCAAGGGCTGCGCGCAGGCGTTGCGCGGCCAGGGTGCGCGCGTGGTCATCACCGAGATCGATCCGATTTGCGCGCTGCAGGCGTCCATGGAAGGCTACCAGGTGCTGACGCTGGAAGATGTGATTGCGACGGCCGACGTGTTCATCACGGCAACCGGCAACTACAACATCATCACGGCCGACCACATGGCGCGCATGAAGGACAAGGCCATCGTCGCCAACATCGGCCACTT
>CBJLQC010000205.1:0-5425 GCA_966424955.1 uncultured bacterium
TTGCCTGAGAGTCGCAACATGGTCTATACGTGGCTGGTTGCCTATCTGCAATGGAGATTCCCGGCGTACCATGTCTTTTTCACCGCGACGAACGGGCAGCTCTGGGGGAACGCCGTCATGGCCCGACTTCCCGTGCGCCAAGCGGATGGCGGCGCCTTCGCGGCGGAACCCGGCGTCCTGAAATACGGCTGGACGCGCATCGTGATCGAGGATGCCGGCGGCCCGTTCCCTTTTTACAGTGTGCACCTCACTGCGGACCTGGAAGGCGCCGGCGGCGACCCGCGCACGGTGCAGGCGGAAGAGCTGTTACAGGTGATCGGCAACGCGCGGCAGGTCCTCGTGGCTGGCGACTTCAACGCGCATCCCGCGGACGAGCCCATGCGCCTGCTCAGAAAACGCCTGGTGGATCTCGGCGCGGCGGCTGGCATTGGCGGGATGAGCACATGGCCGGCCGGCCGGCCGAACGAGCGGATCGATTATGTGCTGGCCCGGGGCTTCACCGCGTCGAGCGCTTCGGTTCCGCGCACCCTCGCCTCCGATCACCTGCCGGTGCTGTTGCACATACAACCGGCGCCGCGCTAGCTGCCGTCTAACGGGACCATCAAGGGAGCGTCTCCATGAGGATTACCACCATCCTGTCAGTCCTGGTCGCGCTGAGCAGCGCCGCGCATGCCCAACAGGCGGGCACGTACGCCTTCAGCAATGTCAACGTCGTGCCGATGACGAGTGAGCAGGTGCTGGCCGATCAGACCGTGCTCGTCCAAGGCGGGCGAATCACCGCGGTCGGTCCGGCGCGCAGCGTGCGCGTACCGGCCGGCGCACTACGCATCGATGGGCGCGGCAAGTATCTCATGCCCGGACTCTCGGAAATGCACGGTCATATCCCCGGCCAGAATGTGCCATTCGCCGAGCGCGTCGCGTTTCTGTACGTCGCCGGCGGCGTCACGACCGTGCGCGGGATGCAGGGACATCCCAACCAGTTCGAGCTGCGCAAACGCATCGAATCGGGGGAGCTGATCGGTCCGCGCATGATCCTTTCCAGCCCGCCGCTTTCCGGGAACACGGTGGGTGATGTGGCGGCTGCGGAAGCCGCTGTCCGCAATTACAAGAGCGCCGGTTACGATCTGCTGAAGATCCACGAGAACCTGAGCGCCGAGGTGTACCAGCGGATCGTCGCGACGGCGCGCGCGGTCGGCATTCCGTTCGGCGGGCACGTTCCCGACGCGGTGGGAGTGCATGGCGCGCTGGACGCGCGGCAAGTGACGATCGATCACCTCGACAACTACGTCGAAGCCATTCAGAGCGAAGCAGACGTGGCGCGGCTGGTCGCGAAGACGGTCGAATCTGGAGTGGCGGTTGTCCCGACGATGCCGCTCTGGGAAGTGCTGCGCGGACTACACGATCCGGAAGCCATGATGCAACGCCCCGAGCTGCGCTACATGCCCGAGCAGACGGTGGCGCAATGGAAGAACACCGTCGCGAACATCCGCGGGCAAACCAATCGCGAAACGGCCGCACGCGAAATCGAGTTGCGTAACCGCCTGCTCAAAGCGTTGAGCGACGGCGGCGCGATCGTGCTGCTCGGCAGCGACGCACCGCAGCTTTTCAGCGTGCCCGGCTTCTCGATTCAGCGGGAAATGGAGACCTGGGCAGAGGCCGGCATTTCGCCCTTCAAGATCCTGCAGGCCGGTACCACGGCCGTGGCCAGATACCTCAACGATGAGGCCGGCTCGGGCACCGTCAGTGTGGGCAAGCGTGCCGACCTGCTGCTGGTGGACGCCAATCCGCTCGTCGACGTGCGCAACGTCGCGCGCAAGTCGGGTGTGATGGTCAATGGGAGATGGCTGGCCTGGCCGGAGATCGAGGCACGCCTCACGGCGAATTGAGCGAACCCGTCGAAAAGCAGAAACGGGGAACGGACGATCCGTTCCCCGTTTCTGCATCGTATGGCACTACGTCAAACGCGTGTCGTGCCTCTGCGTGCGACAACCATGCGGTAGATCCAGAGGAGCAGAATCGCGCCGAGTATCGAGCCTATCCAGCCCGCGGTGCCTGCATCTCGCCCTGGCACGACCAGACCCAGAATCCAGCCTCCAATGACGGAGCCGAGAATACCGAGGATGATCGTTACGATAATGCCGCCGGGATCTTTGCCCGGCATGATTAGCTTGGCTATCGCTCCCACGATTGCGCCGAAGATAATCATTCCGATGATGGACATGGTCCTTACCCCCTCTTTAGTGATAAGCTTGGCGCACGCGCCGAAGCGCATGGCTGTTGCAAGTCAGGTGCCCCATGTGGAGGCTCAATGAGTTTGCTCAGGTCGGCCCTGCTGAAAGGGTCCGAAAGTCAGTGGCTGGCCCGTAACCTGCCCCGCTTTGCCTTCTCCCGCCGCGGCGTTCGCCGGTTCATGCCGGGCGAACAATTGCAGGACGCCCTCGCCGAGTGCGCACGCCTGGGCACGAGCCGGATCGGTACTGTAATCACACGGCTGGGCGAGAACATTACCTCGGCTGCCGAGGCCGAGGCGGTGGCCGACCACTACGAGGCCGCCCTGGCCGACATCGCCCGCCACAACCTGCCCACGCACTTGTCGGTGAAGCTCACGCAGCTGGGTCTCGACCTTTCCACCGACCATGCGATCGGGTGTGTGCAACGCATTGCCCAGGCGTCAGCCAGTATCGGCGCGCCGGTCTGGGTCGACATGGAAAGCAGCCGCTACACCGACGTCACGCTCGAGGTGTTCCGCCGCACGCGAGAGCAATGCCCCAACGTCGGAGTTTGTCTGCAGGCATATCTGCATCGAACCGAACACGATCTGACCGAGCTGCTCGCGCACACCACGGCCATCAGGCTGGTGAAAGGCGCCTACCACGAGCCGCCCGGCGCGGCCATGCAGAGCAAGCGCGCCGTCGATGAGAACTATTTCACGTGCGCAGTGCGGCTGCTGGAGGCGGTGCAGCGGCAGACGGTGACTTACGTGCCGGCATTCGCCACGCACGATGTCGAACTGATCCGTAAGATCCGTGATCACGCGCACCAAATGGGCTTGCCGCAGGACAGCTACGAGTTTCAGATGCTCTATGGAATCAGGACCGGCGAGCAACAACGGTTCGCACGCGAGGGCGTCCGGCTGCGCGTGTTGATCAGTTACGGATCGGCGTGGTTCGCGTGGTACATGCGGCGGCTGGCCGAACGGCCCGCCAATGTTTGGTTCGTGGTGAAAAGCGCGTTGGCGCCGGCTTGAATCAGCTGACCGCGACCGCTGTCAGTCTCGCGAGCAGGTCCAGCAGCTGTGCGCGATCTTCCGTCTCCAGGTCGGAAACGATTTCGGCCTCGGCAGCCTGCACCGCTTTTATGCCGGACTGGAATTTCGCGAGACCATCCGGCGTGATCTCGGCACGCACCGACCGGCGGTCGGAAGGGTCCGGCACGCGCCTCACGAGTTGCTCAGCCTCGAGCCTGTCCACGAGCTGCGTCACGTTCGATTTCACGCACGCGATACGCTCCGCCAATTGCCCCAGCGGCAGCGGCTCGTTGGCTTCGGCCAGGTGTTTCAGTGCGCCCAGTTTGGCTAGCGATAGACCCGTGGGCTCCAGGGCGGTCTCGAGGCGATCCTGGATCGCGCCTGCGACGTGCAGGACGGTGGCGAGCAGGTCGTGCGGCTGATTCACAGATAGAAAGTTCAATAACAATTGTCAGTCGTCAATTCTCTCGTAGCGAAATCGAGGCAGGACATGACACAAAATCGTGGCTGGAAGCCCATCGTGCTGGGAAAACCGCCCGTGGGCGCGTACTCGCCGGCCGTCCGGGCCGGGGAGCTGCTGTTTTTGTCCGGCCAGGTGCCGGTCGATCCGGAGACGGGTGCCCTGCTGGGCCGCGACGTGGCGGCCCAGACGCATGCCGTGCTGGACCGGATCGAGCGGCTGCTGGCACAGGCGGGGGCGAGTCTCCACGACGTTGTCTCGGTAACCGCTTACCTCGCCGATATCAACGATTGGGATACATTCAACGCGGCTTACCAGGGCCGTTTCCAGCACCCGTTTCCGGCACGGACGACGGTCGGCGCGGGTTTGCACGGGTTTCTGGTCGAGATCAGTGTGATCGCGTACGTACCGGGTTGAGGCGAGGGGAGCATGCACCTGATACAGATCCTGCTGCCGACACGCGATAACGAAGGCAGGCCGTTTGGAAAGGACGTATTCGGTGAGGTGCGCGCTGATCTGGCCGAGCACTTCGGTGGTGTGACGGCCTACCTGCGGGCGCCGGCAACGGGATTGTGGGAAGCGGACGGTGAGATCGTCAAAGACGAGATCGTCATTTTCGAGGTGATGGTGGACCGTCTCGAACGCGAGTTCTGGCGGCTTTATCGGCTCGAGCTGCAGGAGATCTTCAGGCAGGACGTGATCGTCGTGCGCACGCACAAGGTGGATCTGCTCTAGCGTCTGCTGCCGAAGCTGGCACCCGCGCCGATGGCCAGGCCGGCGCGCGGGCTCGAATCGGTGAATCCATGGATGGCGACGACGCGCAGCCAGCGCGTGTTGCCGAATCGCAATCCCGCTCTCAGCTCACCCAGATCTTCATTGCCGCGCACGGCGCGCGCGTGCATGTCGTTCTGTCCGACCACGGAAACGAAAGGTACAAACAGCGAGCTTTGCCATTCGAGCGTAGCGGCATAGATGAGGACGTCGGATTGTTCGTAATTGGAGAGCCGCGTGCCGTTGATGCCGACGCCAGCTTCAGCCATCAACTGCAGCGGGCCGAACGGGCGCGTGGCGCCCAGGCTCGCGAAAAAGTCCATCTGATCGCGCTCCAGCCCGACCCGGTTATCGGTAGTCGGCAGACGTGTGCCGAAACGCAGAACGGTGGCGGTGCTGGTGGTGTCGCCACTGAGGCGGAGAACAGTCTGCACTCGGTAATCGCCCGCATCGCGGCGGCTGCCATCGGGCGTAGAGGGCAGCACCCCATCGGCCGGCGCGCTCAACACCGTATCCTCGTGCAGAAACCGCTGCAGCGTACCGGCGACTTCGACGAGAATCCGGCCGCTGCGCCAGGAAACGCGCATGTCGCCCAGCTCGATGAGCCGGCCGCGCACGCCGGCGAGTGACGCGTGCTGCGAAAAATAAACGCCGGCTCCCGCATAAACGCGCAGGCGTTCGCCGCCCAGGGCGCGGAAATCTACGGGATCGAGCGGGCGCAGCTGTGCGTGTACAGCCGGTGCTGCGGCCAGGATCAGAAGCACCGAAGAAACGACGACGTTCAGGAACTGTGAACTTCGACGGGACGCGTTCATGGGGGTGAGCACGAACATGGACGCTGCCTGCAGCCGCGTCAATGAAGTCCGCGTTCCGGCACGCTTCTTGTCAATTCATTCGTTGCCGCGGCAGCGCGGTACGGGAGCCCGCGGAGAGCAGCTCGAAACGTT
>CBJLQC010000206.1:0-5413 GCA_966424955.1 uncultured bacterium
CGTGCCCGTCCATCTGGGTAATGTCGTGGGCGTCGACGTCACTACGCTGGCGGTGTCGTGGCAGGTCGATGCCGCGGCGCCCGTGCTGACGGCCCCGGCCGTCGCGGAAGACGGCTCGAGTTACGTGGCGGCGCGGGATGGGTCGGTTTACCGCATTCGCGCCGGCCGGGCCGAGCGAATCGCCCAGGTTCCCCACGCGCTGAGCAGCTCACTCACGCTCGCGCGCGATCACCTGCTGCTCGGCAGTTACGATGGCACGCTCTCCGCCCTCGCGCTGGATGGCAGCGTGGTCTGGACTTATGGTTTCAACGACTCGATCGTGTCGCCCGTGGCGGTGGGTGATCAGGCCGTGTACGTGCCGCTCCTGCGCGGCCGCATCATCAAGCTGAGGTAATCGTGCGCTGGCTGCTGCTCATTGCGTTCTGCCTGACACCGCTGGCCGCCCAGGCCCAGGAAATCAACGACCGGTTTCCGGCGCAGGATAGCGGCCGGGTTGACGTGCGGTACGCGTGGCGCCCGCTGCGCATCGCCAAGTGGTCCACGCTGCTCATCGCCGGTGGCGCGGCCGCTTACGGCTTCTCGCAGAATCGCGTTGCCGACCGCGAATATGAGGATCTGGAAAAAGAGTGTGATGCCAACCCGGCGGCGTGTCTGAAGGTGCCCGGCGACGACGCTTATGCCGATCCGGCGCTCGAGCAACGCTATCAGAAGATCGTGGATCGCGACGATCGCGCGCGTCTCGCCCTGCTGGGCGGCCAGCTCGGTATCCTGGCCAGCGTCGTGATGTTCATCATCGACCTTCCGGACCGGGAAACGCCGGAAGACATTCCCTACGATCCCAAACCGCTACGGGTCGGACTACGCCGCGACGGCGGTGCCGAGCTGGCCATTCGACTGCGCGTCAGCGGCTTCTAGCTCCTCGCTGTTCACATATGCGGCCGCGACGTTCAGAAACGCCTGCACCACGGCCGGGTCGAACTTCGTTCCACTCTGTGCCTTGATTTCATCCACCGCGTCATCCAGCCGCCACGCGTGCTTGTAGGCGCGCTCGTGCGTCAGCGCGTCAAATACATCGGCCACGGCCGTGATGCGCCCGCACAACGGGATCTCCTCACCGTGCAACCCGTGGGGATAACCTGTACCATCCCAGGCTTCATGGTGCGTCAAGGCAATGTCTTCTGCCAGCCTCAGGATAGGGAATCTGCTGCCCGCGAGGATCTCACCCCCGATCAGCGTGTGCTTTTCCTGCGCGAGGAATTCGGCCGGCCCCAAGGGACCCGGCTTCATGAGGATAGAATCGCTCAGTCCAATCTTGCCGATGTCGTGCAACCGCGCTGCAACACGAATTTGTTCGACTTCCGCTTCGGACTGCCCCAATCGCGCGGCGATGCGCGCTGCTAATTCACCGACCCGTGCGGTGTGACCGTACGTTGATTCATCGCGGAAATCGGCGGCCCGAGCAAGCCGCTCGAGAATCTCCAGCTTCGCGACTTCCAGCTCTTCGGTACGCGCGGCGAAGCCGCGGCTCAACGCGGTGTTCTGCCGCTGGAGTTCGAGGTGCAGGAACCGTGTATCGATGAGATTGCGGACGCGCAGGAAAACCTCACCGGAGTCGTACGGCTTGGTGAGGAAATCCCGCGCCCCGGCGGCGAGCGCGGCATCGCGCGCTTCCCGCGAGGCATCCGCGGTAAGCACAAGGATCGGCAAATAGCTGCCGCGACCCTGCAGGCTGCAGATTTCGCTGATCAGAGTCAGGCCGTCCACCCCGGGCATGTGCAGATCCTGCAGCACGACGTCCGGCCGAAAATCAACGACTGCGCGCAATACTTCGCAACCCTCAGACACGCCATGAACTGTGGAGAAGCCGAATCGCTCGAGGACCTGCATGAGCAGATTGAGGCTGGCCAAATTGTCGTCCACCACCAGGATGCGTGCCGAGCGCTCCGCATCTGTGATGAGCTGGCTAAGCGTCTTCGCCGTGTGCGTCATACCGATTTCCGCTTTGTGGGAGGGGATCCGGTGACCGTATTGGCTAGGACGGGTCGCCGGGTCATTTCGTCACATGAAGCGGCCCACTCGTCTTATGCCTGTAACGAAACGTGACAACGATTACACGTTTCTCATCCAACGTCGTAGAGCCGGGCGCGCGCGCCGTAACGCCGCTCCAGCTGCTGGCGAATGGGCTGGTGCTCCGCGCGGGCGAGCTCCGGGTCGCGCGCCACGATGTCGCGCGCGGCGTTGCGCGCGCGCGCCAGCAGGTCTTCATCCAGCTCGACATCGAAGAACCGAAAGTCGGGTAGCCCGTGCTGCCGCGCGCCGAAGAAGTCGCCCATGCCGCGCAAATGGAGATCGGCGCGTGCGATCTCGAAACCGTCGTTGCTCTGCTCGAAGATTCGCAGCCGCTGCCGTGCCTCTTCGCCGCCTTCCCAGATCAGCACGCAGAAAGACTGTTCCGCGCCACGGCCGACGCGGCCCCGCAGCTGATGCAATTGCGATAGGCCGAAGCGCTCGGCATGCTCGACCACCATCACGGACGCGTTCGCCACGTCGATGCCGACTTCAATCACGGTGGTGGCCACCAGGATGTCGATTTCGCCGGCGGCGAAGCTGCGCATCGTCGCGTCCTTCTCATCACTGCCGAGCTGGCCGTGCAGCAAACCGACGCGCAAGTCGCCGAAAACGTCGGCGGCGAGCTTCTTGTACTCGGCGGTCGCCGCCTTCAGATCGACCTTCTCCGACTCTTCCACCAGAGGATAGACAATGTATGCCTGCCGACCCTTCGCGACCTCGTCACGAATGAACTGATATACGGCGGCGCGCTTGCCGCCGTCGCGCAGGACCGTACGGATGCGCTGCCGGCCGGGCGGCAGCTCATCGAGAATGGAGAGGTCGAGATCGCCGTAGATCGTGAGGGCCAGCGAACGCGGGATCGGCGTCGCCGACATGACCAGCGTATCCGCTGCCTCGCCCAGCTCGGAGAGCGCCAGCCGCTGCCGCACGCCGAAGCGATGCTGCTCGTCGATGACCGCCAGCCCGAGCTTGTGAAAGGAGATGTGCTCCTGGATGAGCGCGTGTGTACCGACGACGATCTGCGCGCTGCCATCGGCAATGGCCGCAGTGGCGGCGCGCTTCTCCGCGGCACTCGTGTGGCCGGTCAGCAGCACCGTATTCACCGGCAGCTCGCCGAGCAGAGTGCGCATGGTGCGCGCGTGCTGTTCGGCCAGAATTTCGGTGGGCGCCATGAGTGCGGCCTGGTAACCGTTTTCCGCGGCCAGCAGCATCGCGAAGAGGGCAACCACGGTCTTGCCGGACCCGACATCGCCTTGCAGCAGGCGATTCATCCGCCGGTGCGATGTCATCTCGCCGAAGATTTCCTTGAGTGCCCGGGTTTGTGCGTCGGTCAGCTGGAATGGCAACCGCTTGTAGAGGGCCCCGACCAGCCGGTCGTTGCGCGCGAACGTGATGCCCTCCCGCTCGCGCGTAGCGTTGTGGTGCGCGCGCGCGTGGAGCAACTGGAGGAAGAACACTTCATCGTACGCCAGCCGGCGGCGGCCACGCCGCGCTTCCTCGAGCGATTCCGGCTGGTGCAGCCATTTGAGCGCAGTCTGCAATGAAGGCAGACCGATGTCCTGCAACGTGCGCTCATGGAAGATCTCATCGACGTCGGCGGACTTCAGCAGGTTGGGAATGTTGGCATCCACGATGGTGCGCAGCATCCGCTGCGAGAGGCCCTCGGTCGCGGGGTAGATGGGCAGCACCTTGCCCTTGCTGTCGCCCTGCTCGTCCGCGCTGCCCAGCACGATGTACTCGCGCGGCTGAATGACGCGGCCATGGAAAAAGCGCACGCTGCCGGTGACCAGCAGCAAGTCGCCCATCTTGATGGTGCGGTCGAGAAAAGGCTGGCCTGGCCACGATACGTCGATGCGGCCGCTGCCGTCGCTTATGGAAGCCTGGAAGATGCGCAGCCCCGCGCGGGTCGGCAGCACGCCTTTCGCGATCACCTGGCCGATCACCGTCACATCGAGACCGACCTGCGCATCCACGATGCGGGTGACGGTGCTCGCGTCTTCGTAACGCCGCGGCGTGTGGTAGAGGAGGTCGCGCGCGGTGTGAATGTCGAGCCGGGCCAGTGCTTCCGCGCGCCTGGGCCCGACGCCCTTGAGAAACTGCGCAGGCGCGTCCAGCGGTGATGTCTGGCGTGCCGGCATGCGCATCAGGCGGACAGCACTTCCTCGGCGAAGGCGGCCGCATCGAACTCCTCGATATCGCCGATCTGTTCGCCTGTGCCTACCAGCTTGACGGGCAATCCGAATTCCTGCTTGAGCGCCACCACTACGCCGCCGCGCGCGCTGCTGTCCAGCTTGGCCAGCACCAGGCCGCTGAGCTGCAGCGCCTGGCTGAAGATCCGGGTCTGCGCGACCGCGTTCTGCCCGACCGTGGCGTCCAGCACGAGCAGCGTCTCGTGGGGCGCGCCCGGCAGCTTGCGCGCGACGACGCGCTCCACCTTGGAGATCTCCTGCATGAGATCCGCTTGTGTGTGCAGCCGCCCGGCGCTGTCGATGATGACGACATCGCAGTTGCGCGCCAGCGCTGCGTCAATGGCATCGAATGCGACGGCAGCCGGATCCGCGCCCGGCTGCGCACCCACGAACTCGGCGCCCACCCGCTCCGCCCAGATGCGCAATTGATCGATCGCGCCCGCCCGGAACGTGTCGCCCGCCGCCAGCAGCACGCGGTGTCCGTCGCGCCGGAGCTTGTGCGCCAGCTTGCCAATGGTCGTCGTCTTGCCGACGCCGTTCACACCGACCATCAGGAATACCGTGGGGCCACCATCGCGATTGAAGGTCAACGCGGTATTGCTGGCGCCACCGTCCAGGATAGCGCGGATGTCTTTCTCCACCGTTTTGCGAAACTGCTCTTCCGTCCTGATCTTGCCCTGCCGTGACAGCGACTCGACCGTGCTCACCAGCCTGGTGGTGGCGCCGACACCGAAATCACTGGCAATGAGCAGCTCTTCCAGCTTCTCGAGCGAGCCCTCATCCATCCCCCGAACGAGCACGCCCACGTCGGTGAGCGCCACATCCTTGATCTTCTGCCAGAGCGACTTCTTTTCTTTGTGACTAAGTCTCAACTTCTCCCTCGCTTGTATCCCTTACCGTAATCCCCAGCGCCGGCGCAGTACCCATTCCGCGCAAAGCAACAGGACGACAGCCACGTACGGCCACGGCAACGTGTGCAGCGGCCGGCCGCCCGTGCGGTTGTCCTTCGCGAGCGCGGTCGGCATCGATCGCAACGTGCTCAGGTCAGCCGGCTCGCGCATGAACTCGGCGCTGTACGACTCGACCGTGAGTGGACCGCTGCCCTGCACGACGTCACCACCGATCTGTTCTCGACCTTGCGCCGGTGGTTCGCC
>CBJLQC010000207.1:0-5409 GCA_966424955.1 uncultured bacterium
AGCCGGTACAGGCGGATGGACGAGAGACATCGCCCATATCCCAAAATCTCCTTTCGAGAATCGTGTGTGGCCGCGCCGCCAGATCGACCCGGCACGATGAAACGCAGAAAGCATCGCCCGGATCTTGCGCACCAACCACCGAACCGGATTATTTCGAGTTCGCACTAGCACAGGTCTCGAACCGATAAGGAATGACTTCCAGAACCCTGCCCGACCGACTACCCGTCATGCCCCTGCGCAGCACGATCGTGTATCCGCTGGGTGTGATCGGCGTGCAAATCGGCATGCCCAGCACGCTCGAGATGCTGTCCGCCCATCCGCAGGCCGGCCTGCTCGTCGCGCTCGTGGTCGCGCCGGGGGGTCCCGACGATCCCATCGATCCGAAAGCGCTGGAGAAGATCGCGGTCGCATCACGCGTCTCGGACCGGCTGAACATGCCGGGCGGCACCGTCCAGGCCACCGTGCAGGGCATCGCACGCGTACGGCTGGCCGACGTAGCTGAGGTCGACGGCTATTACACCGCCCGCATCGTCGCGGTCGAAGAGAAGGAAGCGGCGGAAGAGGACACGCGCGAGGTCATCGCGCGCACTTTGACCGTGCTGGAAGTGCTGGCCGAAGAAGTCGATCGGCTGCCGCTCGAGGTCCCGCGCATCCTGCGCATGAACCTGGCCGATCCGGGCCGCTTCGCCGACCTGGTCGCGACGCTCGCCAATTTCAGCGTCGAGAGCAAGGACGAGATCGTGCAGCGCCTCGACGTGTCGGAACGCCTGCACTTCGCGCTGGAAGAGCTCGAGCAGCAGCTCCGGCGGATCCGCGACATCAAGAAGAGCAGTCCGGAAGGCGATGATGAAGCCGATCTCGAGCCGGAAGCCGCGCCGCCGGGCGAACGCGCGGCGCAGCTGCGCAATCGCATTCGCCTGCTGCAAGCGCAGCTCGGCGAGGTCGATCCCGCCGAACGCGAGATCATCGACTACCTCCGGCACCTGGAAACCGCGGATCTGCCGACGCGCGTCGCGAGCGCGGCGCGCGCGGAGATCGAGCGACTGCGCTCCACCGGCGCCGGCTCGCCGGATGCCAGCGAGATCCGCACGTACGTCGATTGGCTGCTCAACATGCCCTGGCGCGCCCGCGCGCCCGATTCCGACACCATCGATCTGGCGGCCGTCGAAAAGGAGTTGAACGATTCGCTTGTCGGACTCAACGAGCCCAAGCAACGCCTGCTCGACTACCTGGCCGTAGCCAGCATGCGGGGCGATCTGCGCGGCCCCATCCCATGCATTGTCGGCCCGCCCGACGTGGGCAAGAACTCATTGGCCTGCGCCCTCGCGCGCGGGCTGAATCGCCCGGTCGCCAAGCTCGAGCTGGGCGGCCGCGGCGAAGCGCAGCTCATCGGCACGCGCCGCGCGCGCTCCGTCGCGCAGCCGGGTAAGCTGGCCGGCGCGCTGCGCTCGGTGGGCGTGAAAAATCCCGTGTTCCTGTTGAACGAGATGGATGAGATCGGCCTGGGCAAGGTGGAAGGCGACCCGATCGAGGCCATGGAAGAGGTCCTGGAGTGGGATGGTCGCAAGGAGTTCGTCGATCGCTATCTCGACATTCCTTTCGACATCGGCGAGGTCATGTTCATCGCGACGGCGCAGGACTTCTACCGCATCCCGCGCGACCTGCGCGAGTTCATGGTCGAGATCCGCATCGCCGGCTACACGCCCGAAGAGAAGGTCGCCATTGTGCGTCAGTCGATGCTGGCGCGCCTGGTCGCCGAGCACGGGCTGCGCACCGAGGACCTGGAGTTCACCGAAGATGGTCTGTTCTTCCTGGCGCAGGGCTACGCGCGCGATGCCGGATTGGGCACGCTGCAACGCAGCCTGGCCTCGCTGCTGCGCGCACGCGCCCGGGCCCGCGCGCAGGGCGACGACAGCAAGTGGACCTTCGCGCCCGCGCGCATCGAAGAAATTCTCGGACTGCCCCGCTACATCGCTACGGCAGCGGAAAGCTCGCCTGAAATCGGCGTCGTGACGGGGCTGGCGTGGACGGCGTCGGGTGGCGAGCTGATGTTCATCGAGGCGTTGCGCATGCCGGGCAGCGGCCGGCTCATCATCACCGGCTTGCTGGGCGACGTCATGCGCGAGTCCGTGAACGCCGCCTATTCGTATGTGCGCAGCCGCAGCGATCCGCTCGGCATACCCGAAGAAGCATTCAAGGACTCCGACATTCACGTGCACTTCCCGGTTGGCGCGATTCCCAAGGACGGCCCATCGGCCGGCATCGCGGTCACGCTGGCCATTGCATCGACGCTCTCCAACCGGCCGGTCCGTCACGACATCGCCATGACCGGCGAGGTCACGCTGCGCGGGAAGGTGCTGGAGATCGGCGGTGTGAAGGAGAAGGTGCTCGCCGCTTACCGCGCCGGACTGCGCGACGTCATTCTGCCCAAGGGTAACGAGCGTGATCTGCGGGAAGTGCCGGATGATGTGCGCGAGAACATGCGCTTCCACTTCGTGCAGCGTATGGATGATGTCATCAAGCTGGCGCTGAGCGAGCCGACCGAGCCCAAACTGGCGATTACCGGCGAGAACCCGCCGGAGCCGCGCGCCGCGAAAGAGGCCTAGCCTACGTCGCGCGCGCCGGCTTCGGCTCCGGCCGCTCGAACATCGAGCCGATGACCAGCAGGATCGCGCCGATAGTGATCGCCGAGTCTGCGATGTTGAAGGTCCAGAAACGCGCCGTTCCCACGCCGACGTCGATGAAATCGATAACGCCATAATCGCCGAACACGCGGTCGAGCAGGTTGCCCGCCGCGCCGCCCATGATCAGGCCGAAAGCGATGATCTGGATTTTGTGCCGGGCATCGACCGATCGGAACAGCCAGAAGATCAGCCCCATCGTCACGATCGTCACGCCCACCAATAGCCAGCGCGAGGATCCGGCTACCGACAACCCGAACGCGATGCCCGTGTTGTAACCGAGCGTGAAGCGCAGGAAATTACCCAGCACTTCCACCGGTTGCCCGCGCTGCAGGCTGGCCTCGGCCATTTGCTTGGTAATGAAATCCAGCACGATGATCACCACGGCAATCGACCAGAAGGTGATGGTTTTGGGCGTCGGCTTCATGGCTTGCGGTCCTCGTAGCTTTCGATGCGCGCGCGCACATCATCGGGCATGCGCATGGCCTGCGCACCGGCATAATCGTACATGACCTGCACACTCTCGCCGGTCGCCAGCACGGCACCATCCTGGTCGATCAGCTCGTAGGCCATGCTGAAGCTGGCATTACCGACGTGCGTGACACCAGTGCGGACGGTGAGCGTAGCCGGATACAGGATGCGCTGCTTGAACTGCACCCGGATCTCGGCCAGTACGTAATCGATCTCCTGCACGCCGGGCCGGCCGGCCACTTCGCGCCAATAGGCGGCCCGCGCTTCCTCGAAGTAAATGATGGGCAGCGTGTGATGCGCGTGACCCATGGCATCGAGATCGTGGAAACGGACGGGCACGCGGCAGGAGAACTTGAGGGCGCTACTCACGATGCGCGTGGCCCCAGCCACCGGAGCAGCCCGGCGACTGCCGTCGCCAGCAAACCGATGGCGAGCAGGTATACGCCGGGAAAGAAGAGGCCCGAAGCAACCACGCCGAAGGTGATCAGCGCCATCCCGACCGTAGTCACGCCCAGCGCCAGCAGCAGTGCCAGCTCGGCAGTCCTCTGCGTCATTCGTCAAACGTCCAATGTCCGAGTCTCTCGGCTGGTGGCAGCGCCGCTACCTGGTCCAGCAGCTCGCTGTGCAGGGCGCCGTTCGTAGCCAGGATACCGTAGATCTCGGTCTGTTGCTGATTGTACAGGATCTCGCGTCCCTTCAAGTCGGTAGCGCGGCCGCCCGCTTCCTCGACGATCAACGCGCCCGCGCAAACATCCCACTCGCTTTTCGGGCCGCGACTCACGAAGGCCTGCGCTTCGCCGGCGGCCACCTTCATCATCTTGTACGCCGTGCTACCCGTCCCGGTGATCGCGAAACGACCCTCGAACGGTTGCAGCTCGCCACGACGAATCTCGCTGCGCGAGGCGACCATCGACCGCGCGTCGACGGCGCGGTCCACGTTAAGCCGGGCACCACCTGCGCGCCACGCGCCATCGCCTCGGCGGGCCGCGTACAGCTCGTCCGTCGCCGGGTTGTAGACGACGCCCAGCAGCACGCGCTCATTTTCGGCCAACCCGATGGAAATGGCAAACTCCGGATAGCCGGCAATGTAGGAGCGCGTGCCGTCGATCGGATCGACGATCCAGACCCGCGAGCGGCGCAGGCGCTCCGGGTTGTCCGCGGTTTCTTCGGACAGCCACCCGTAGTCCGCCCGATTCCCCATCAGCATGCGCTTGAGCATCGCATCCGCCGCCAGATCTGCATCGGTGAGCGGCTGATCCGGCGCTTTGAGCGTGACCCGCTGCTCGGTCCGAAACGATTTCATGATGATGGCGCCGGCTGCGCGCGCCGCGTGGATCGCCAGCTCGAGATCGGTGGCGATGTCGTAGCTCAATGATCGATTTCCTCGACGCGCCGCACCGCAATCCGTAGCGGCACGATGATGACCGCGCTCGAGATGGCCAGCGCCGCCCCCAGCCCGAGCACCAGGCCGGTCACATGTCCGCTGCCGAGTGGAATGCCGCGGTAGCGCGCTTCCAGCACGCTGTACACCGGCCACGCCTGGACCATCACCACGATGCCCAGGTAGGCGATCGACGTCATCATGAAGAGCAGCCCACCGAAGCCGGTCGAGATCTCGGCACTGTTCTCGGTTTCGAAGCGCGGAAACAGCGCGCCAAACCCGAGGGCGAGGGAAGCGATCGCAAAGGTCATGACGGCAATGGATACCAGCGACAGCACCATCATGAAAGTCCCGACGCGCAGGATGAGGTTGGTGCCGGCCGTCAATGCCAGGGCGAGCACCAGCAGGGGCAGCACGCCCACCCAGTACTTGCTCCACAACAGAGCCCGCAAGTCGATGGGCGCGGATTTCAGCAGCCA
Source organism: uncultured bacterium (assembly GCA_966424955.1). Lineage (GTDB taxonomy): Bacteria > Gemmatimonadota > Gemmatimonadetes > Longimicrobiales > RSA9 > CBJLQC01. The sequence continues at coordinate 5,013 of CBJLQC010000207.1, forward strand.
GAGCGTGCCGCCCTCCAGGCTGATGGCCGGGAAGAGGAAACGCGCGGCAATCGCGGAAAGGACGAACCCCGCCAGTCCGAGGTTCAGGAACGACACGACATTGATCAGGAAGAATCCGACGTCTTCGCCCGACCAGAGCGGCAGCACCTTGACGTTGTAGATGTAGATCACGACCAGCACGGCCAGCAGGATGAGCTGCGACCACTGCGTGGTATCACGGAAGAAGGTGCGCACGTCCTTGGCGACCAGGCTGCGCGTAGTGATGGGCAGCGCGCTCAGACCGCGCTCCATGCGGACACGCACCCGGCTCGTGCTCTGTTGCTCCGCGCCTTCCTGCGCGCGACTGAAGCCTTCGCGGTACATGCGCTGGTGCAGGTAGCTGCCCAGCACGAGAAAA
>CBJLQC010000208.1:0-5399 GCA_966424955.1 uncultured bacterium
AAGCTGCTCATCGAGGATATCGCGCGAAACGGCGAGCGGGGATCGACTCCGCTGCCGGCGCGGCCGGCCGCGTTGACACCGGAGATGGAACGCCAGGCCCGCGAAGCGGTGGAGTGACTATTCGAGCTGCCAGACTTCCAGCCTTCCCAGAATCACCGAGGGAACCAGCAACCGGTTGCGCCGCGTGTCCAGCCCCAGGTCCCCAGCAAATGACGGCGATGCTGCCATCCTGCAGGATCGCACACGCATGGGAAACCGCGCGCGCGACCGACCACTCGTAATCCGTGAACCTGCCGTATAGCATCGTGCCAGCCGCCATGACGGGAAACCGGGTCGCCGCGCTGCCACGATCGAACTGGAAGACTCAGGGCGTGCTGAGCAGGAAGACGCTGACAGCGTAATCGAGCGGGCCGTGCATGCGAGTCGGGATGAAGCGCATGCGGGCTGCCTCAGCATATTCTAGGAACGGGGTGAGCCCCCACGCTTGCATCGTGCCTTCGGAGCGCGCATACCAACTGCCGGGCCGCTTCAGCGCTCCATTACGATCCGCTCGCCGATGCGAAAGCGGAAGATCGGTGAGGTCAAACCGAGACTGTGCAGCGCCGGCGTGACCATATGCTTGAGCGCCTGCGCGGTATTGACCTGCGGCTGCATCGACGTCTGCACATGGGCATCCGCCTGCCGCATGAGCGCGCCGTTGATCAGGGTAAGGGCGCGCCGTTCCGCCCGCTGCGTGCTGGCGCCCGAGCGCGCCCAGCCACGCTCGGTCCAGACGCGCATCTCGCTGAGGTTGGGCTCCACCGAATAGACGCGCGGCTGCGGCACGTCGATCTCGATCAGCGTGTCACCGACAACACGGATGTGCGCGGGCTTGAGACTGCGCACATCGAAACCGTAAAACGCGCGCCCCGGAACCTGCACTGTCGCCTTGCTGGTGCCCAGGCTGAGATCCAGGATTTGCGGCAGAATCTCGCGGGTGTTGGCGACGGTCGTCGTCGCCACGATGTCGAGCGTGCCCGTCACCAGGAACGAGGCCTGCGCCTCGCGCTGAATGGTGGTGAGCACGCTGGCGCGCACCTGCTCTTCGGTGAACGTCGGCACCAGGGCACGCCGCGCCAGCAGCGCGATGGTCACGACCAGCACCACCGCGGCGGCGGCCGTCCAGGCGGCCCTGCGCCTTTTGTCGGTCACACCCGGCGTTCGAATTTCACGCGCTGCGCATCGAACTGCTCATCGATGCCATACACGTCGTGGTGGTAGCGCACCGTCCCGTCGTCATCCACCCAGGTCGTGAAGTAGAGGATGTACACGGGGATCTTCCGCTTGAACGTGATCCACTGCTCGGTGTCCAGGTCGGCCAGCCGATCGATCTGCTCGGGCGTCTTGTCGGCCAGCTTCTGCCCCAGCAGATGGGCGAGGTCGCGCGGCCGCTCGAGCCGAATGCAGCCATGGCTGAACGCGCGCGCGGAACGAGAGAACAGCGCGTCGGCCGGCGTGTCGTGCAGATAGATGTCGTGCTCGTTCGGGAACAGGAACTTGAACTCGCCGAGCGCGTTGTCCGGCCCCGGCCGCTGGCGGAACCCGCCGTCGGATGTGCGCTCCATGTTGTTGCGCACCAGATAACCGGGATCCTGCGCGATGGCCGGGAGGATTTCGTCTTCCGCGATCGAGGGCGGCACGTTCCAGTACGGGTTCACGACCAGGTTCTCGAGCGTGTCCGCGAAGATGGGCGTGGCCCAGCCCGGCTTGCCTACCACGACGTTCATTTCCTCGATGGCGCGGTTGTTCTCGATGACGCTCATCTCGAAGCCCGCGACATTCACCAGGATGTACATCTTGCCCAGGTCGTGGGGCAGCCAGCGCCAGCGATCGAGGTTGAGCTTGACCTCGGCAATGCGGTCGTCGACGCCATGGTTCAGCTCCTCGAGCGTCTTCTCGCCCAGCCGCCCATCGTTCTCGATGCCATGGCGCTCCTGGAAATGCTTGAGCGCGCCGATCAGCTCCTGGTCGAACAGCATCGGGCGTTGCTGTCCGCGCGCGGCCATGGCCGCTTCGCGCTGGTCCTCACTCCCCAGCATCCGTGCGCGCAGCGCGCCGACCGCGGGGCTGGAATCGCCCGGCTCGATCCGGGCGGCCGGCACCGCCTGCCAGCCGCCGCGCTTCTCGATGTCGTGCAGGCGGGACAGCACCTGCATCAGCCGGCGGTATTGCGGCGCCGCCGGCCGGACCTTGTCGATGATCTCGGCCGGATCGTTCCCGTTCTCCAGGGCGCGCAGCAGATTTTCCTTGGGCACGGCGCCACGCGGGATCTTCCACTCGAGTCCGCCTTCCTGCGGATCGAGCGTGCCCGTCGCCAGGTCGAGTGCGTAACGCGTGAAGCCTTCGGTCAGCAGCAGATCCAGCTCACCGCCGTAACGCGCCTCGTCGGCCTCGCTCAGTTCGCCTTCACCCTCGTTCTCGAACGCCGCCGTCATCTTCCGCGCGACGTCGAATCGGTAGCGCAGCGGATTCAGGCCGTCGCGCTCCGTGCTCGCCAGCACCGCGCGCAGCTTCTGGCCCTGGTCGTTCAGCTTGTCGCCCTCGCTCCAGACCGGGCGGTACCTGCGCTGCCGGTAGAACTGGATGGTCGCATCCGAAAGGTGCAGCGTGTCGCCCATCACGAGGGCAACGACGGTGCCGCTGTCGGCCTGCTGCAGCAAGGTCTGCAAATGGTCCTGCGTGGCCGCGTCGTCGCCGCCGAACGCGCAGCCGGCCAGCGCTGAAACAGTCAGCGCCGCGGCCAGCAAGTGTATCGATCTCGTGTAGTTCATTCCGTGCTCACGCCTGGTGTTTGGAATGGTCCAGTATTGCAATGCGCGGGCCGCACTGGCGGCGCCCTGGTCGGGGGCAGGGCCCGAAGCGTGCACCCACGGAGAGGCGGGTTCCATCAGCAGGAGTTGAAACATGGCGGACAGAGGCAGCGACAAAGGGAACTTCGAGCGGGTTGGCGAAAGCGTCGGCAGCGTGACCGGCAAAGCTGCCGATACGGCGGTCGATATCATGAGCTCGATCGTACGCACGGCGGCCAGTACGATCGGCGGCTGGTGGTCACGCACGCCGGATGACATGACGCGCAGCTTCGGTCCGGAGCAGGAAAACACCTGCCGGCAGCATTTCGAGCAGAAGCGCCGCGAAGGCCGTTCCCAGGGCAATTACGACGCCGTGCGTCCGCTGTACCAGTTCGGTCACCTGGCCGGGTCCAATCCCGATTACCAGGGGCGCTCCTTCGAGGAAGTCGAAACCGATCTGCAGCGCACCTGGACACCGGAGTACACGACGGCCTTCGGCGAGTGGAACAACGTGCGCGACTACGTCAATGCCGGCTACAGTACCGGGCGTAAAACGGGATAACGTCGCGATTTTTCGCCGTCAATCCGACGTCATGATGAACAGCGGCGCGCCGTCGAAATTCTCGTAGATCGGGCGGAGCCGTTCCGTGTTGTAGTACACGGGCACCTCCACCACCTTCTTGTTCGACGTGACATTCCCGATGTCCACGCTGTCGTAGAAGCCGCGGTGGACACTGACCAGGCGCCCGTACTCCTTCTTCAGGATCAGATCGAGCGCGAGGTTACCGAAAGCCATCGGCACAATGGAGTCGAGCGCGTCGGGGTCACCGGACCGGACGAGGTAGCCGAGGCGCTGGTTCACGACGTCGATCCGGCGGCCGTTGTTGAAGCGCGGCGAATACTCCTTGAGCGCCGATGAGACCTTGTCGCCGATGCCGCCCAGTTTGCGATGGCCGAACATATCGGTCTCCTCGCCTTCGAAGGACATGCCGTGCTCCGTCGTCAGGCTGGCGCCCTCAGATACCAGGCAGATGGAGTATCTGCTGGGGTGGCGATTGCGGTCGTACACCATCAGCTCGGTGAGCTGCTCGACATTCACGGAATACTCGGGAATGACGCAGCGGTCCGCAGCGCCCGCCATGGTCGGCAGCAGCGCGGTGAATCCGGCATAGCGGCCGAAGACTTCGATGACCAGGAAGCGCTCGTGCGAGCCGGCCGAGGTGCGCAGCCGGTGCGTCAGTTCGATCGTGCGCGTCACACAGGTGCTGAAGCCAATGCAGTAGTCGGTGCCGTGGACATCGTTGTCCATGGTCTTGGGGATGGCGACGACGTGCACGCCCTCGTCGTGCAGCCGCTTGCCGTAGCTCAGCGTGTCGTCGCCACCGATCGGGATCAGCACATCCACCCCCAGAAACGTAAGGGTGGCCAGTACATCCTTCGTGATGTCGTTGATGTCGCTGTCGTAGCCGCTCAGATGCTGCGGCACGCGTGCCCTGGGGAGGTGGCTCGGCCGCGTGCGTGAGGTGTGCAGAAAAGTGCCGCCCGTGCGGCCCGCGCGATTGACGATCGGCTCGGTGAGCTCGATCACGTTCTCACTGTTGTCCACGTCGGGGTCCGGGACGAAATCGACCAGACCCGCCCAGCCGCGCCGGATCCCCAGCACGCGGTAGCCCTCGCGCAGCGCCCGAATAGTGACGGCACGAATCGCCGGGTTCAGCCCCGGTACATCGCCGCCGCCCGTAAGAATGGCAATAGTGCCTTTGCTCGCCATAGATTCCTCGAATTGTTGGCCCGCAATATTTTACATGGAGTTCAGCGTTATGCGAGTCCCAGCTTTCCTGATTTTTCCGATTCTGCTCCTGCGCGCGGCGGCGCTGCCCGCGCAGGATCTGCAGTACCGCGTGCGTACCACAACGAGCGCGCCGCAGCAGACGGAAAAGCTGCCTGCCTTCGAGTCCGCGATGTACATCAAGGGGACGAGCATCCGTGCCGACAACCGCGCCACCGGCTTCTCGAACTCGGTGATCGTCGATGCGGCCGGGGGCAAGCTGTACGTCGTCAATCACGCCGACAGCACGTATCAGGAGATACCCACCGATTTCGCGGCGGACAGTGCGCTCCTGCGCGGCGACACGGCGCGGCTGCGCGCGCTGGGCGCCATTCCGGAAGTCACCCGCACGGGCGAGAAGAGAACAATTCTGGGTTATGAAGCAATGCGCATTGTATCGGTGTCGAAACAGCCCATCCCGGGGGATACCGCGGCCCGCGCCGTGGTGATTGCCGACTCCTGGATCTCGCAGGACCCCGGGCATATGAAGGCTTTCTCCGCGTCGATGACTGCCGCCCAGAAGCTGATGGGCGGTTCCGCGCAATCCGTGATGGCGCTGGTGCCCCAGGAAGCGAAGGGACTGCCGCTCGCCACGACCACGCTGATCGTGAAGCGCGGGGCGCATGAAAAGATCGATCCGCTGGCGCTGCTCGCGCAGGGCACGCCGCCCGGCTGGCTGATGCGCACCGAGCTGGAAGCCACCGAGGTGATGCTGGTCCAGCTACCCGACTCGCTCTTTCGGG
>CBJLQC010000209.1:0-5376 GCA_966424955.1 uncultured bacterium
GAAAAAAGGCCCTCTCGGTATGACTCCCGCAACGAAACAAATCGTTCGCGTAATTTACGCTGTAAAAGCGGCGTGGTGCTCGGAATCACCGTGGCTAATAACTACAACCAATAACAACTCGCCCTCCGTCGAATTAACGACGAAGGGCGAGGTGAAGAGTAAGGATAAGAGTAAGAGTAAGAGTTCTTGGTTCTTATCCGCCTACCGCGTTGATCATGTCGAAGATCGGCAGGTACATGGCCACGATCATACCGCCGACCACGATACCGAGGAACACGATCATGATGGGCTCCATCGCGGACAGCAATGCGGCCACCGCGGCGTCGACTTCTTCATCATAGAAGTCGGCGATCTTGGTCAGCATCTCGTCCAGGCCACCGGTCTGTTCACCGACGTTGATCATGGATACCACCATCGGTGGGAACACACCGGCGCGCTTCAGCGGCTCGGAAATGGTTTCACCACCGGCAATGCTGGCGCGCGATTCCATGATCGCGTCGTGCAGCACGCGGTTGCCCGCGGTACGAGCGGTGATCTCGAGGCCGTCCAGGATCGAGACGCCGGACGAGACCAGCGTGCCCAGCGTCCGCGTGAACCGCGCGATGCCGGCCTTGCGCTGCAGGTTACCCAGGATCGGCATGTTGAGGAGCAGCCGGTCGATTCTCAGCTGACCACCCGCCGTCTGGTAGTACTGCTTGATGAGCACGACCAGGGCGACGATAGCAATGGCCATCGCCCACCAGTAGGCCTGCAGCAGCTTCGACAGTGCGACCACGAACAGCGTCGGCCCGGGCAGGGCCACGCCGGCGCTCTCGAACATGCGCTGGAAGGTCGGGATCACGAACAGCAACAAAACCGTGACCGCGATACCCGCCACCGCGAAGATGACGCTCGGGTAGATCATCGCGCCCTTGATCTTGCGCTTGAGGGCGTCCGCCTTTTCCAGGAAGACGGCCAGGCGCAGCAGAATGGTATCGAGAATACCGCCCGCTTCACCGGCCGCGACCATGTTGACGAACAGATCCGAGAAGACCTTCGGATGCGCGCGCAACGCGTCGGCCAGCGTCTGGCCCGACTCGACGTCGTACAAGACCTGCCCGATGACCTTCTGCAGCGCCTTGTTCTCGCTCTGCCGGCCCAGGATGTCCAGGCTTTGCACGAGCGGCAGACCCGAGTTGATCATGGTCGCGAACTGACGCGTGAAAATCACGATGTCACGCGTTGGGATGCCGCCCCCGAGGGTCAGGCCGCCTTCCTTCTTGGCCTTTTCCTCGATCTTCATCGGCGTGAGCCGCTGCGTACGCAGGAAGCTGATTATTTCATCACGCGACTTGCTTTCCCGCTCGCCGCTCATGATGTCACCAGTCGTGCTGCGCGCCGTATAGGTGAACACCGCCATACTTATTCCCTTGCCTGGGGAGGCACTGAAGTAGAGACTGCTGCTGCCGCCTGCAACCTGAAATTCACCGTCTTGCCCTCGTTCGCATTCAATTGAATGGGCACCAACCCGTACGTACCATCGGCCACTGCATATCCCGCCGGCGGCACGACTTCGACCAGATAATTACCGCTCTCCCGTCTCGTGCTGTACTTCCCTTCACTGTCCGTCTGCATGCTGCCGCCGAGACCGTTGCCGCTCACTTTCACCGTCACGTTGGCGACCGGGGTGCCGGAAGTCAGCGTGACCTGTCCACTGATCGTCGAGCTGGCCACGCCCTCCGGCGGCCCCAAATCCACCGCACATCCTGCCGCGGCTCCCGTGCCAAGCCATAGCGCGATGAGCAGCGACCCACGGGTACGTGTCCGTGTCCGTGCCCGTCTATGCATTGGGCACCGGCTGCCCGCACATGCGCAGCAGCTCGTTGGGATCGCTCGAGAACTGCAACGCCGTCTCCAGCGTGATGTTGCCCTGGATGTAGTGCTGGTACAGCGCGTCGTTCATGGTCTGCATGCCGAACTTCTTGCCGGCCTGCATGATCGAGTAGATTTGGTGCACCTTGTCATCGCGGATACAGGCGCGAATGGCCGGCGTGCACACCATGATCTCGCAGGCGGCCACCCGGCCGCCGCCCTTGGCGCGCGGCAGCAGCGTCTGCGTCACCACACCTTCCAGCACGAACGCCAGCTGCGCGCGGATCTGCGCCTGCTGGTTGGACGGGAACACGTCGATGATCCGGTTGATGGTCTCCGCGCACGAGTTGGTGTGCAGCGTCGCGAACGCCAGGTGGCCGGTTTCCGCGATGGTCAGGCCCGCGGCAATGGTCTCCTGGTCACGCATTTCGCCGATCAGCACGACGTCCGGGTCCTGGCGCAGCGCATACTTGAGCGCGGCCGCGAAGCTGCGGGTGTCCGCGCCCACTTCGCGCTGGTTGACGATGCAGCCCTGGTGCTTGTGCACGAACTCGATCGGGTCTTCGACCGTCAGGATGTGGCCCTGCGTTTCCCGGTTGATCTTGTCCAGCTGCGCGGCCAGCGTCGTCGATTTGCCGGAGCCGGTCGGACCGGTGACCAACACCAGCCCGCGCGGCTTCTCGGCCAGCCGGGAAATGATCGGCGGCAGTCCGAGCTGCTCGAAGGTCTTGATCTGGAATGGGATCTGGCGGATGACCATTGAAACGCACTGCCGCTGCTTGAATACGTTGCCGCGGAAGCGCGAGAGATTGGGAATGCCGAAGCTGAAGTCCAGCTCGTCTTCCGTCTCGAACCGCTTCTTCTGTGATTCCGTCAGCAGCGTGTAGGCGATCTGCAGCGTGTCCTTGGGTGTCAGCACGTAATCGGTCAGTGCGTTCACGATGTCGCCGTCGATACGCATCTTCGGGCGCTCGCCGGCCGTGATGTGCAGGTCGGACGCGCCGCGCCTGATCATCTCGTCCAGCAATGAACGCAAGTTCACGGGGCTGGGCTGCGCGCCCGCCGCCTGGGGTACTGCGGTTACCGTGCTCATCCTGCTGCCGTCTCCTTGATTACTTCTTCCAGGGTAGTGGTGCCGCGCTGCGCCTTCAGCATGGCGTCCATGCGCAGCGTTAGCATGCCTTCGTCCAGGCCGATCTCACGCAGCTCGTCCGAGCTGGCGCCCCGCATGATCGCGCGCCGCAGCTCGGTCGACATGGCGAGTACTTCATAAATGCCGGCGCGACCCTTGTAGCCCGTGTTGTTGCAGGTGTCGCAGCCTTTGCCCTTGTAGAACGTCATGCCCATCTGCTCATCGGTCAGATGCGCGCCCCGCAGGAACTGCTCATCGTAGTTAGCCGGCTCCTTGCACTTCGAGCACACCCGCCGCACCAGCCGCTGCGCGGTCAACACGTTCAGCGCCGCCGCCACGTTGAAGGGCTCCAACCCCATGTCGATGAGACGTGTGATGGTCGAGGGTGTGTCGTTGGTGTGCAGCGTCGAGAGCACCAGGTGGCCGGTCAGCGCCGCCTTGATGGCGATACCGCCCGTCTCGATGTCTCGAATCTCACCCACCATGATGATGTTGGGGTCCTGGCGCAGAAACGCTTTGAGCGCGGCGGCGAACGTCATGCCCACTTCGTTGCGCACCAGCCCCTGGTTGATGCCGTAGATGTTGTACTCGACCGGGTCCTCCGCCGTCATGATGTTCACCTCTTCGGTGTTGATCTTCGACAGTGCGGAGTAGAGCGTCGTCGTCTTGCCGGAACCGGTCGGCCCGGTCACCAGCACCATGCCGTACGGGTTCATGATGCCGGCCATGAAATCGTTGAGCGCCTTCGGCTCGAACCCGAACTGCGTCAGGTCGAACGTCAGGTTGCCCTTGTCCAGGATGCGGAGCACGATCTTTTCGCCGAAGATCACCGGCAGCGTCGACACACGGAAGTCGACCACCTTCTTCTTCATCTTCAGCTTGATGCGTCCGTCCTGCGGCACGCGGCGCTCGGCGATGTTCAGCGCCGACAGAATCTTGATACGGGAAGTGAGCGCCGCCTTCATTTTGAGGGGCGGCTTCATGACCTCATGCAACGCACCGTCGATGCGGTAGCGAATGCGGATTTCTTTTTCGAACGGCTCGATGTGAATGTCGGAGGCGCCCTTGAGCACGGCATCGGTCAGCAGGCCGTTGATCAGCTTGACGACCGGCGCATCCTCCACGGCCGCCTGCATCTGGGCGAGGTTGATCTCCTCGTCGTGCTCCTCGATGACCTCGAGGTCTTCGTCGTTTTCGATCTGGTTGAGGATCGCGCTGAGATTGCTCTGCTCGCGCTCCTCGACCGCGTCGATCCTTTCTTCTTCCGGATAGTAGCGTTGCAGGTGCGCGCGCAACGTGTACTCACCCACGACCACCGGCTCGATCTCCATGCGGGTCGCGAACTTGATCGCGTCGATCGCCGCCACGTCGATCGGATTCGCCATGGCCAGCGTCAGGGTCCGGCCCACCCGGCGCAGCGGGAGCACTACGTGCTTACTGGCGAGCTCCGCCGAGACCAGCTTGATGATCTTCGGATCGACGTTGACTCGCTCGAGGTCCACGGCTGGTACCCGGTATTGGCGCGCGAGAGTGCGCGTCAGATCCGACTCGGCGATGAAGCCGAGCTTGATCAGCGAGTGGCCGATACGGGTGTTGTTCTGCCGCGCGTCCTGCAAAGCGGCATTCAACTGGACAGGCGAAATCAGCCCCTCGCGCACGAGGAGGTCGCCAATCCGGTCGGTTACCGCGGTCGCGGAAGTCGCCATCATGACCTTCTTGGACTGTCTTTTTGATTTGAGCGAAACGCCGGGGAGACTTGAATTTAGAAGGATGGGCCGGCCGAATCAAGAAAAAAATGCCACGCCCCGTCTGCTATCCCTGTGCCCCGCTTGCACCTGCACCATTCCCGCATGAGCGCGGAAGAACGCAAAGCCCTGTCTTTTGTAGCCATTTTGCTCGGCCTCTCGGTCGTGGCACGCGCGACCAGCCGGCCCGATCCGGTGGTGGTAACCGGTGCCTCGGCCGTGGATATCGAGACGCGGCTCCGTCAGAATCAGCAGGTCCGCGAACAGGTTTCCGTGCCGCCCCGGACCCGGGCCGCCCCCCGGCGCAAAGCGCCGGCACCTGCCTCTCGGCGGCCCACTGGCCCGCTAGTGATCGATAACCGGCCGCGGACCCCGGCCGAGCGCGCCCCACTCGACCTGAACCGCGCCACCGCCGCCGAGCTGGACGGACTCCCCGGCATCAGTCCGGCCGTGGCCGAACGAATCGTTCAGTTCCGAACGGAACGGGGCTACTTCTCCTCGGTCGAGCAGCTGGACTCGGTGAAAGGGATAGGGCCGGCGGTCCTGGCCAAGGTGCGGCCACATGTGACCGTCAGGTAGACGGCGGTGGAGGAGCGGGTCCGCCGGCGCTGGCGCGGAGCGCTGGATGCGGTGCGCGGGAGAAGAAGC